>CAZQZJ010000005.1:0-41396 GCA_964597775.1 uncultured Methanosarcinales archaeon | reverse complement strand
ATATAATAAAAAATATAACAAAATATATTTAAATATATAAAACAAATAAAATCAAACACTCCTAAAACCTAAAAAGTGAGAGTTCATTATAGTAAACAACAGAAAACGTGTTATTGGTCAGTTTTCTCGCTTCGCGACCGGCAATTTCTAATTTCAGAATCGGGTTGTGCAACGTAGCAGAGCTACGGGATATTGAACCCAATTCTGAAATAAAGCAAGGCAGAAGTGGGTTTAAAAAGGGTGCTCCCATTTTTTCATTTATCTTGTCAAATACTTAGAAAGTAAGCCAAGTAATAAAACCAAAAAGTTAGGCACTATCAAAGAAGATTGTTATAGCACAAAAGTGAGTGTTGATTACAGGAGGTTTTAGTTTAAAAATGGAGCGCAGCTCCATTTTTTCATCCCATATAGCTAAGCTCTTTTTGTTCCTTTTGTACCTTGGTTTGTGTTTGTTGTTCAAGAATAGCTTTGAGTTTTTTCTCAAATTCCTCTGCTTTTTTAAATAATGGTTTTGGATCCACGTCGAGTCCAAGGTATTTGTCAAGGATAGTAATAGTGTTAGCAGCTGCCTTTGAGTCAGGTAGGTTGCTGTGTGTTTCTGCAAATAAACATGTCATGATAGTGTTTGATTTGAGCATGAGTGCTCCAGTGACTCCTATGATGATACCCTCGCCGAGATTTTGGATTCCTGCTGTTTTGAGTTTTTTTTCAACCTTTTCATTGTTAGTGTAGTAAAACACGCGACTTCCTGTTTGTTCTGGGCTTCCCACGCCTTCAACGCAGATGATTTCCTTTGCAGTGAGTTCTTTTGCAAGGTTGATGACAACATCTGCAGCTTTCCATTCTATGCCTGTTACTGGGGTGATCGAGTGGATAATGACGATGTTGTATTCTTTGTTGTAGTAAAACGATACTGGGTCTACAACCTTGCTTGCATGGATTGCAATGGATGCTGGCATTTCTTCAAACCACATGCTGCCGATCTTTTCGCATTTAAGATGGTCAAGAAGGTATTCTGTTGCTATTGTTGCAACAAGCCCGAATCCTGGAAATCCTTCGAGGATAGTGACGTTTTTTGGTTTTTTGGTAAGGATTAGAGTTGAACCTGACATACCAATCTTTTCCAGGTGCTATTATAAATAACTTTGGAAAAGTAAGGAGTGTGGGACAGAAAAGATCTGACAGAATCGCCACTGTCAACATGCTCACGTCGCTATGGCATAACCTCTCTTGGTTAGGCTAACACTTTAATGTCCCACACAAGCCTCATCAGTTACATTTATAAACAACCTCTTGCTATCTGATTGTATCAAACAAAAAATGACAAGATTCAAGAAAGAGACTTGTTCTAAAAACCTGCTCTTTTTCTTGGCCTGATAGCAAACGCGTCAAAAAGACAGGTGTTGCTGCCGTTCAAACGGTTTGGTTGGAGAATCCAATCATTGGGATTTCTTGTCCCAGTGTGGTTAGGTGGCTAGTATGGAAGATTTTACAAAACTTGGTTTACGTGATGAATTACTTAATGCAATAGCAGATTTGCATTTTGAAGAGCCTTTTGAGATTCAGGTGCAGTCAATTCCAGTTATATTGCAAGGTTCTGATTTGATTGCTCAGGCTAAGACTGGTACTGGCAAGACTGCTGCCTTTGGTCTGCCGATGTTGCAGTTATTAAAGCATGGGAAGTCTGGTTTAGTGATAGTTCCTACTAGGGAACTTGCTTTGCAGGTTTCTGAGGAGTTGGTAAAATTTGGAAAATATTTGCACACGCGTGTTGTTGCTGTGTATGGTGGTGCTTCAATGGATCAGCAGATTCATCAGTTAGATCGTGGATATGATGTGATTGTGGCAACTCCTGGTAGGTTGTTGGATCATATGCGTCAGGGTAATATTGTGCTTGGAAATGTTCAGTTTGTGGTGCTTGATGAGGCTGATCGCATGTTTGATATGGGTTTTAGGGATGATATTGCAATGATCTTTTCTCAGGTTCCTGCAAATCGTCAGACAGTGATGTTTTCTGCTACCATGCCTGCTGATTGTCAGGCTGTTGCAAAGAAGTATATGCGCGATCCTCCAATGGTTGGTAAGTCTGAGTTTGTTGCTGTTGATCGTGTTGAGCAGAGGTTTTTGCAGGTTCCAGAGCGTCGTGCAAAGATTTCTGGTTTAGTTAAGGTGTTGCAGGATGAAAAGCCGAGTTTAGCCTTGATTTTTTGTGGTACTAGGGCGTCGTGTGATTTTGTTGGTAAGTGGCTTTCTCATGATCGTTTTCCTGTTCAGGTTTTGCATGCTGGGTTGCGGCAGAATAAGCGTGAGCATGTGATGGATGCTTTTCGAAAGGGTAAGGCAACGATTTTAGTTGCAACTGATGTTGCAGCAAGGGGTATTGATGTTCCTGGTGTGACTCATGTGATTAATTATGATGTGCCTAAGTTTGAGCAGGATTATATCCATCGTATTGGAAGAACTGCGCGTGCAGGTGAGCCAGGAAAAGCGATTACTTTTCTGATTCATGAGGATTTCGAGTTTCTCTACAAGATTGAGAAGCTTGGGATTAAGATTGATGTGCAGAGGATAAATATTGCTCCGCCGCCGTTCCGTCCTATGAAAACAGAAGGTGGATTTGGTGGCGAAAGACGTGGCAGTTTTGGTGGTCAGCGAGGTGGGGCAAGGCGATTTGATGGTTCCAGGCGCGACGTTGGATTTGGAAGTTCACATAGGGATGGTTCTCGAGGCAGCTTTAGAGGTCCACGTAGGGAAGGTGGATTTAGTCAGTCCTCCTCATATGGTAGATCAAGTCAATCGCGTGGAGAAGGTCGTGGCAGAAATCGAGAAGCGCCTCCTGTCTTCGTGGATTAGGTTTGTTAAAGTAGTTTCATAATCCAAAGGATTCAGTAAATTCCTCTATGCGTTTGATTTCAGATAGGAATCCGAGTCCTTTGTCTGTTATGAGAATATATTTGTAGTTATTGACATGTTCTTCTTTTACCATTTCCTTGGTGATGAGTTCTTCAAGGTATTCAGTCATTTTTTTGTGTGAGAGGTTTGATTTGTAAAGAAGGTGTGTTGGTTTGATTCTTCCTTGTTTGTCGCGGATGCTGACGAGTATGTCGCTGATAATTTCAAGTCTGGAGCGTCTAGTCATAGTTTCACCGTCGATGTATCATGATATAGTTTACAAGAAGGTTGAGGAATCCGAAGAGTTGAATCCCTTCTGCAATAACATAGAAGATTCTATTATATTCTACAAGAATAAATAAGATATGGGCTATGGTCAGGCACAAGAAGCTTACAAACACGCATCGTGATGTGGCTGTTTTTCGTGTGGTGTAGTTGTTGTAGAAGTGTTGTACAATAAGGATAAGTAGGATAATGGAGAGGATGTGGAAGACATAATAGGAGTAGTAAGAAAATAGGATGGCTATTAGTAAGAAGATACCAAAAAGTGTTCTGATGCGCCATTCTTTGATATGAAGAACTAAGATGATTAGCATCATCATGAGTCCAATGATGTAAAGGTATCTTGAGAGGAAGTAGCCAGTGTCATAAAGCAGTTCAATATATTGGGTTGGTATTGCTTTTCCTATGGATAAATAGATTGATAGGTTGGTGAGGATTTTAAGGAGCATGCCACTTGCAATAAAGAGAAGGGATGACATCATTGTTTTGTATTTGGTATCCTTAGTTAGGTTGTAGATTTTGTTGCTGTACAAAGCTATTAGAAGTAAAGTTATAACAGAGATAAGTTCAAAGATAGAGTCAATTCCAAAGAACCAGTTTGGTCCAAAAATAATGGTGGCCATCTTTGTATAGTCTAGATTGTTATTTTAAAGCTTGTGGATTTAGTTTCCAGATCAAGGTTTCATAATAGATATGAGTATGTGGTTGTTAGGTATATCAAATCACTTTAATTATGGGATATTTTTCCAAGGTTAAAGTGATTTGATTATTAGGAAATAACCTTACTTTCGTTTTTGGAATATCCTAAAATTAAGGTTATTTCCTATAGTATTATCGCACTCCACCTCCATGGGGTGTAGTTGTGAGGTGAAATCTATGAAAATAATAACAAAAGATGTACAAGATGTGGATAAGAATCAAAGAAAAAATAGGTATCTAAAACAGCGCATGTGTAAAGAAGAGCTTAGTAAAGAGGCTCATGCATGGTTGTTGAGGATTATGCAAGGTAAAGAGGATTATGATATCTATTTTATTGCAGAGCAAGGTGTCGCATCTTAATCTCTTAAAAGTTGGAAGGGGGTTTAAAATTGGTACTCCCTTTTTTTTTCATTCAAAGCTAAGTTTAATCTTGTCTCCATCTTTGATTACATATTCTTTTAGTTCTTGAACAAGTACTGATTTTTCATTGATAAAGGAATGGATTGATCCAGGTTTTCCATTGCATAGGTCTCCTGCTCTTTTTCCGTATAATTCAACTTCATTAAATTCCACGCCAATGGCCTCAAGGAAAGTACCAACTAAAGCATCTTTTTTTCTAAAGATTTGTCCTTCAAGGTGGAGTTTGTTGTCATCATGGGTATGGGCAAGTACAGTGCCAAAGTGTCCTGCTCCTTGGGGAACGCGTGGAAGGTCTTTGTGGATTTCGCAGAGCTCGATGTCAACATCAGCATGCCAGTGGATCTCTGAAGCTGTTAATGGTTTTTCCAAGTTGTTTGTTGCTTTGTAGAAGATAAAGATGATACTTACAATAAGGAGCACTCCAATGCTCCAATAGATTATTTGTTTATTTCTTTTTTTGCTAAGAATTGTTTGGTGTTGTGCTTCTCGTTCTTCTTCTCGTTGTTTTCTTCGCAGTTCTCGTTCCTGGTGTGATGTGGGTGTTGTGGAATGGGTTTCTTGTTGTGGCTTGTTTTGGTCAGTGTCCATAGTTATCATAGTTATTTGAAGTGTTTGTATTACAGTTAGCGTAAAGGTTTTATTATAAATCTTTCTAAGAATATTTATAAATATCTCCTGTTCGAGTAAAGTTATGGATCCTGAACACTTTAAACAGCTCTTTCTTAAGGGCTTTGAGAGTCATGCAATGGAGTCAGAATATAGTGGGGTGTATCATGATATATTTGAGAGAAAACGCAAGGTATATGTGCATTCTCAAGATAGATTAGCTCTTACTGAATCAAGATTGTTATCTTATATCTTGCAAGACACAAAAGTTTTTGATGAGTATGGTTCTTGTGTTGAGCCTCCGCTAAGTCTAAAATACCTATCTCAAAAGAATATGCTAAATGCAGAAAGTGAGGATTTTCAAAGGTATATGTTATTTGGTTCACTTCCGCATATCTTGGTAAGAAATTCGTCAAAGGAGAAGTATTTGACGTATAATATCTTGTTGCAGGAGTTGGGGAGTCATCCTAATGTTACAGGTCTTTATGGTAGGAAGTTGGAACTAAGTGATTTTGGGACAAGGCAGTCTCCAAAAAATTATGATCATGATGGGGATGTTGCTTTGGTGAGGAAATATTTGATAGAGCACAGAGATTTGGTTGGTGTGCCTGGTGGGAAGTGTGTTCAGATGAGTCCTGAACAAGTGTGGCGTTTGGGTCCGCATGCAATGGGTTATGGTTTAGCTGGTATAGAGTTGCGTCGGTTAGTAGGGCGTGTAAAAGTGAGGAGTAAAAAAGGGATTGGTCCTAATTATAAAGGTTTTCTTGAGGAGGTGTTTAGTGATAAGAGAGTTAAACAAGAATACAAGCAACCTTATATTAGGGATGCAAGTTTGTATCATAATAAGGAGTATCGTTTGAAGATCTTGCGAGAGATTTTAGAAGTAAGTGGGAAGTCTTTAGATAGGTTGGTCTGTTTGGATTTTTTTAGTACGAAATTGTCCAATGGCAAGACTCCAGGTGGCATGCCACGGTATTATCAAAGAAGGGATAATTTGAGCACGCGTCAAGAGATTCTTGAGCATATAGTAAATGATCTGGGTGATGAGGTTTAAACCTTTTTATTCTACTTCACAAATCTCACATTGGGTAAGTTCTTGAATGCTTTGTCACCAGTGAGGAATTGAACATGGTGGTGTTTGGCTAAGACATAACCAATTGCGTCAACATAGGATATATTATCTGTTGAGTGTGCAAGTTTAAATCGTGCAGCTTCCTTTATAGCTTGTGGATAGATTGGCACGCAGTACTGGTGAAATCGTTCAATGGCAATATTTGCAGCAGTTGTATCACGTTCTCGAAGAAGGATAAAATAGGCTTTGTACAAGTTCATAATAGTGGTGAGAATGTGGATGGATTTAGTGTAGCCAGTGTACGCAGGATCTCCTTTTAGAATACCAAGGATTGCGTAGGTGTCGTAAAACAGAGACTTATTCCCATCCTTTCTTTGCTTCATCCTTTAGTTCCTGTGTGTTTTTAGTGATGCCCTTAGCAATACCAAAAATGTCTGAAAGGTCGGTTTCTTTATCAATACGGAGATGAATACGATCCCGTACACCAATATGTTCCTCTTCTGCAAGTTGTCTGGGAATAATAACAGCAAGCGAGTCTCCCCATTTTTTGACTTCTACATCAGTTTCTATCATAAAGAATGATATATGATATGAGATATATAAATGTTTTCAAATAAATAGTGGTGCCACAACAAGTGTAATCGTTGCTAACAATTTGATTAGTACGTGCAGTGATGGTCCTGCTGTGTCTTTGAATGGGTCGCCAACTGTGTCGCCTACAACAACTGCTTTGTGTGTGTCTGATCCTTTGCCGCCATACACTCCGGTTTCAACGTATTTTTTGGCATTGTCCCATGCTCCTCCTGAAGTGTTCATGAGGAGTGCGAGGAGTATTCCTGTTATGGTGCTGGCCATGAGTAGTCCTGCAACTGCTTCGTATTTGAGGATGAGTCCTACAATGATTGGAAATCCAATGGCAAGCATGCCTGGTAAGATCATGGTTTTGAGTGCTTCTCTTGTGGTTATGTCAACGCATGCTGCGTAGTTTGGTTTGAGAGTGCCTTGCATAATTCCTTTTTTCTTGAATTGGCGTCTTACTTCTTCGATGATGTAGCTTGCTGTTTTGCCAACTGCTCTAATGGCGAATGCAGAGAATAAGAAGACAAGCATTGCTCCTAGTAGTGCGCCGATAAAGACTGGCATGCTTGCAAGGTTTACTGTGGTGAATGGTGTGGAGATTAGGTGGCTGATTTCATCCATGTAAGCTGAGAAGAGGAGGAATGCTGCAAGTGCTGCTGATCCAATAGCATATCCCTTGGTGAGTGCTTTTGTTGTGTTGCCAACAGCGTCGAGTCGATCAGTTCTGTGGCGTACCTCTTTTGGTGCATTGCTCATTTCGACAATGCCTCCTGCGTTGTCTGTGATTGGTCCAAAAGTGTCCATGGCTAGGATATAGGCTGCTGTGGATAGCATTCCCATGGTTGCAATGGCTGTTCCGTAGAGTCCGCCATGGGCAAGTCCAGTGCCTGCTCCTAATGTATAGGATCCCCACAATGCCAGTGAGATGGCAATGGTTGGTAGTGCTGTACATTCTAGTCCTACTGCAAATCCTGAGATGATCACAGTTGCTGGTCCAGTTGTTCCTGCTTTTGCAATCTCTTTGACTGGTCTGTATTTGTATTCGGTGTAGTATTGTGTGATTGTGACAAAGACCTGGCTGAGGATAATGCCAACTATGCCTGCGTAGAAAAATGGTCTCCAGTAGTCGCCTAGAAGCCAGAATGATGCTAGTCCAAATAAGATAGCTGCAATTAGGCTTGCTATGTAGTAGCCTCTGTTAAGTGCTTTCATTGGGTCTTCGTTTTCTTTGCCTTTGACTAAGAGGATTCCTGCAATAGATGCAAGTAGTCCAAATGCTCTGGCAACAAGTGGAAAGAGTACGCCTTGGAATCCAAAGGTTGGGTAGAGTGCAACACCTAGGATCATGGCTCCGATGTTTTCTGCAGCAGTAGATTCAAAGATGTCTGCTCCTCTTCCTGCGCAGTCTCCTACATTGTCTCCGACAAGATCTGCGATAACTGCTGGGTTTCGCGGGTCGTCTTCTGGGATGCCTGCTTCAACTTTGCCTACAAGATCTGCGCCAACATCTGCTGCTTTGGTATAGATGCCGCCACCAAGTTGTGCAAAGAGCGCGACAAAGCTTGCGCCAAATGCATAGCCAACGATTTTAAATGGTGTTGTTTGTGGATCCATACCAAAGAGGATGTATAGTCCTGCTACTCCAATAAGTGATAGTGCTACTACTATTACACCTGAGACTGCTCCGCCGCGCATGGCTACAAGCAGTGCTTCAGAAACTGATCTCCGTGCTGCTGATGCTGTTCTAATGTTGGCGCGCACAGAGATTGCCATGCCTACGATGCCTGCGATTGCTGAGCAGAGTGCGCCGAGGATGAATCCAATGCTGGTTTTAATTGCGATTTCAGAGTTGCCTGTATAAGTGTATACTCCATAGAGTAGGAGTCCTAGGATAATGGCAAGGATTGCGATGGTGGTGTATTGGCGTTTGATAAATGCCTCTGCTCCTTCTCTGATTGCGTCTGAGATGGTTTGCATGCTTGGTGTGCCTGTGTCTCGTTTGAGTACGTCGTTTGCTAGCCATGCTGCAAAGAGTATTGCAAAGATGCTGATGGAAAATACAAGTGTAAGCAAGAGTTCTGCTGATGCCATAAATATACACCCCCAATATGATTCTAAGATATGTCGAGTTTCAGGGTTGTTTATAAAATATTTGGTTTATTTCAGAATTGGGTTCAATACCGCACAGCTCTGCTACGGTTGCACAACACGATTCTGAAATTATATCAAATCACTTTAATTATAGATATTTTTCCAAGGTTAAAGTGATTTGATTATTAGGAAATAACCTTACTTTCGTTTTTGGAATATACTAAAATTAAGGTTATTTCCTATAGAAATTGCCGGTCTGCAAGCGAGAAAACTGACCAATACCTCACAGCTTGCTGCAAAGTTAGCAAAGCAAAGGGTGGGATGGTCAGTTTTCAGGCAATTTCTTTATTTGGCCTCTTGGAAATCCTCTCCTGTCTTGTCGGTTTTCATATGGTATCTCTGAGTAGGGTTATTTTGAGCTCGTCAGAGAATTGGCTTGCGATTTTGCAGTTTTTCTGCAGTTTGGGGATGCGGTCTATGTTGTAGGTAAGATAGTGGAACAGTAGTTCTATTTTCTGCATTCAGAATCCTCTCGAATCCAATGTTATTAAAATTTTGAGTTACAAGAATTATAAAATTCTTTTATCGTATTTTTCCCACTCTTCAGTGAACCTAAAGGATACCTTTTTATATTGGTTAGAATTCCTGCCTGTTGGGGGGAAATCTATGTCAAGATATGGTAGATCTGCAAGCTCTATTCAGTTGTATAGATTAGTAACAATAGCTATTCTTCTAATCAGTCTTTCATTCCCAGTTCTAGCAGCTGGTGGTGCTCTGAGTGTTTCTAAATCCCTCTTGAATCTAACTATTGCTCCAGGGTTTCTTGCCCAGTTTAATTTGACAGTGCAAAATTCAGGTAATGTGTCTCTTTTTAATATCACTATTATGGATCAGTTTGATTCCTCAATTTTTAATTTTTCCTCTGCAAATGATACAGTTAACTCGTCATCTGGTAAGATATTATTTAGTTTTAATGGTTCATCTCCTCTTAATTTTTCTTCAGGATCCTCATTCCAGTTACGGCTGAATCTAACTGCCTTACAGAATATCTCGAATACATCTAATCTCCTTAATGTTACAGCAGTTGATCAGAATGGTTCAGTTATTAATGCAGTTTCTACAGTATTCTTTGCAGTATTTGGGGATAGTTTTGAGCCTGATAATACAGCAAGTCAGGCGCGGAATATTTCTAAGGATGGTGTGCCTCAATTGCATAATTTTGGGATTGGGGATGATTTGGATTTTGTGCGTTTTGATGCTAGGCAGGGTTCTATATATAGTATTGAGACAAAGAATATCACGCCATTTTTTTCTAAGAACTCAACTGATACAGTGCTTACAATATTTGATGATACTCTTAGTGTCTCAAATGCTAATGATGATATTTTGCAGGGTGTGAATTTTAATAGTCGTGTTGTGTTTACAGCAAATAAGAACAGTACCTTTTTTGTGCGGGTTTCTGAGGTTGCTGGTGGTGCAACAGGTGTGTACACAGTTTCTGTTAAGGAGATTGGTAGGGTGGCTGTTTCGGCATTTAATATCACTGCAAGTCAGGTTGCTAAGGGTTTTCTTACATCTATGAATGCAACAGTGGTGTGTGCAAATGGTGTTTGTCCTGGTGTTGTTGTTACCTTGGATCCACAGCCAGTTATAGATATTAATACTGGTAAAGTGCAGAAGGATAAGTCATATCTGCAGCGTCTTGAAGAGGGTGAGATGGTTCCAGTGATTGTGAAACTCAAAGATATGAAGCTTGCCAAAGGTGTTGATGCCTCGCTTATTCGTGCTGCAAATCTGCGTAAGCAGGAATCCTTCTTAGCTAAATATATCTCAAATGAGTTTTTATTAAGTCAGCAGTTTGATGCAGTGAACGCAATTGCTGGTATGGTTTCTGAGCAGGGTTATGGTGCATTGTTGCAGGATTCTGATGTTGTTGGTGTGTATAGTGATGTGGTGGTTCATGCATTGCAGAATGAGTCAGTAGGTCTTATTAATGCATCTCGTGTTCATAATCTTTCTATTGGTAATAATTCAGTGATTGGTAGGAATACTGCAATCTGTGTAATTGATACAGGAATCTCGTATAATCATTCTGATTTTGGTAATTGTTCGCTTGCTGGCCTGCAGAATAATTCTTGTGCTGCAGTAACTCCTGGTTTTGATTTTGTGAATAATGATAATGATCCGCTTGATGATGAGGGTCATGGTTCTCATGTTTCTGGTTCTATTGTGTCTCGTGATGTGGTGTTTAAGGGTGTTGCTCCTGGTGCAAGGGTTACGCCGATAAAGGCTCTTGGTGCCTCTGGTGTTGGTTCTGCTTCAAATATTATTGCTGGTATTAATTGGTGTATTGCTAATGCTACGCGTTTTAATATTTCAGTGATCTCAATGAGTCTTGGTGATAGTTCTGCTGCTCAAGGTCATTGTGATGATGGTAATGCCTTTTCTGATGCTATTAATACTGCAGTGAGAAATGGTTTGTTTGTTGTTGTAGCATCTGGTAATGATGGGTATGGATCTGTGGCAAATGCTGGTGTGTCTTCTCCAGCTTGTGTTTCAAATGCAACTGCTGTTGGTTCTACAACAAAGTCAGATGCTATATCCTCATTTACAAATCGGGCATTGGTTTTAGATCTGCTTGCTCCTGGTAGTTCAATTACCTCAACCCTTTTTAATTCAGCATCTGGTCATACTACTATTTCTGGTACATCTATGGCAACACCGCATGTTGCTGGTGTAGCTGCGTTGTTAGTTAATCTTGCAAAGGATGGGTTTAGTCGTGTGCCTTCTCCTGCTGCTTTGGAGAATGTGTTAAGGATTTCTGGTGTGCCTATTAAGGATACTGTTGGGACTAATCTGAGTTTTGGTCGTGTTGATGCCTTTGCAGCAGTAAGTGCAAAAGGTGATGTGTCTACAGTTTCTGGTGCTCAGCCATTTTGGTCGCTTTCATCAAATCCTCAGTCGTGTGGTTCTATGCTTGAGAATGGGACATGTACAGTGTCGTGGACAATTAATGCATCAGGAAATGCAACTGCGTATGAGTTTTTTGTGATTGCTGCGCATGAGTTTGATATGAACATATCAAATAAAGTGAATATTTCAATTTTTAATCCACCAGGTAATATGACGCTGCGAAAATCAGGTCCTGGAAATGTGAATATGTCAGGCAAATTCGTGGTAGTGATTAACGTTACTAATACAGGTATGGCAACCTTGCAGAATCTCTCGATTCTAGATATCTTTAATGCTTCTGATGTTTCATTTGTTTCAAGTCAGATTCAGCCTCTAAGCAATGGGAGTGGTGTAGTGAATTTTACAAATGTGAATGTATCATTTCCTGCAAATCAGTCATTTATTTTTAATCTAACATTTGTTGCACTCAACAGGTCTGCTTCAGTTAATTCAACTAATAATGTTTCAGCAACAAGTTTTGATGGTAATATTACTATTGTAGTTGGTGCAGGTTTGGTTGTGGAGATTAGGGTAGTGAATCTTCCTCCAGAGATTAGTTCAATCCCTATTATATCTGCTCAGGCAGGCACTGCATATGTTTATAATGTTACTGGGTTTGATGTGAATAATGATTCGTTGAGATTTAATCTTACTCAGGCTCCTTTTAATATGGTGATTAATGCCTCAAGTGGTAGGATTTCCTGGGTGCCTTTGTTTAATCAGTCTGGTTTGGTGAATGTGTCTGTTATTGTGTTTGACCCATCTAATCTGAATGCAACCCAGATCTTTACTATTAATGTGAGTAGGAATAATTCAGCACCCAATATCACAACCCAGCCAATTCTAAATGCCTCAGAGGATAGTATATATATTTATGATGTGAATGCTTCTGATCTTGAGAATGATTCATTCACATTCCAACTTGTGATTGCTCCAGTTGGTATGGTTGTGAATAATCTAACTGGTGTTATCAATTTCACTCCGAATAATTCCCAGGTTGGGTTGCTCAATGTTACAGTGACTGTTCTTGATGCCTTGAATGCATCGAGTAATCAGTCTTTTGTGTTGAATGTCTCAAATACAGCACCTAATTTCACAACCTCTGCACTAACTGTTGCTAATGAGAGTAGATTGTATAGTTATGATGCTAATACCTCTGATGAATTTCAAGGTTCTGGTGCCTTGTATTCCATAGGTCTTGGTCCTGGTGGTATGCTTGTGAATGCAACAACAGGAGTACTGACATGGACTCCAAATACATCTCAGGTTGGTGTTTCAAATGTGTCGTTGCGTTTTGTTGATGGTAATGGTGCTGCTATTGATCAGAATTTTTCAGTTACTGTTGTGCGTATTTCCAACATCTCACTTGCAGCCTTTGCAAGTCCCTCGAGTCTTAATATGTCTCAACGTTTTAACATTGTTTTGAATTTGACAAATAATGGTGCAAAAAATCTCTCAAATCCTATTCTCTCTCTTTCCTTTAATGCCTCTGATGTGCTCTTTGTTGTTGCTAATGCAAATGTGACAATCTCAAATTCGACCTTTTTGCAGTGGGAGAATCTTTCAAATCTTTCGCAGAATGCCTCGGTTGTGATTAATGCTACATTCCTAACTCTTAACAGATCAAATAATCAGTCGTCTAATTTTACGATTCTTGCCTCTGCTCAGGATGGTGTTATTGGTTTGCAGGTTAATGCAACACTAAGTGTGCAGATTTTGTTTGTGAATTTTGTTCCAGTGATTAGTTCAACACCGCTGATTCTTGCTCAGTCTACTTCATCCTATGTTTATGATGTGGTAGCAAGTGATGGGAATAATGATTCCTTAACATTTAATCTTACTCAGGCTCCTTTTAATATGGTGATTAATGCCTCAAGTGGTAGGATTTCCTGGTTGCCTTTGTTTAATCAGTCTGGTTTGGTGAATGTGACTGTTGTTGTGTTTGATACTCGTGGTGCAAATGCATCTCAGAATTTTACGATTAATGTGAGTAGGAATAATACGCCTCCAACACTGACAACCCAGCCTCTTACCAATGCAACTGAGGATTCGAATTATTCTTATGATGTGAATGCCTCTGATCTTGAGAATGATTCCATCTCCTTTTCCTTGACAGTATTCCCAGCAGGTATGTCAATAAATTCATCAACAGGCCTTGTGCAGTGGGTGCCAAAGAATGCTCAGGTTGGTTCAAATAATGTTACAGTGAATGTCACAGATGGTCTTGGTAATGCCTCTGCCCAGGTTTTTGTGATAACTGTGGCAAATAATATGCCTAATTTTACTACCTCTCCTGTGTTGAATGCAACAGAGAACCTTACCTATTTGTATGATGTGAATGCAACTGATGAGGCTGACGGAAATGTGTCATATAAGTTGAATGCTTCTCCGGTTGGTATGGTTATTAATAATTTATCAGGTTTGATTAATTGGACTCCGAATACAACCCAGGTTGGATTGCAGAATGTTTTAGTAATATTTAATGATGGGAATGGTGGTGTGATTGCTCAGGCCTTTGTGATTAGTGTTGCTGATCTGACAAAGCCACTAATTAATGTGAGTTTTCCTGTGGCAAATGCTAAGTTTAATGCCTCGAATGTGAGTTTGGTGTTTGTGGCAAGTGATAATTTCCAGGTTGCTTCATGTGGTCGTATCCTTAATGGAAGTGTAGTGAGTTTGTTTAGTAATGGAACAAATACCTCAGCCTTAGTTCTAACCTCAGTTAATGGTTCTGAGGGTGTGAACATCTTAGAGGTATTCTGTTTGGATAATAGTGGTAATAGGAATAATGTCTCGCTTCAGTTTGTTGTTGATACTATAAATCCAGTGGTTATTATCTCAAGCCCAGTGAATGGGTTTAATACCTCTGCTAATATTCCAGTCATATTTAATGTTGTTGAGTCTAATTTCTTTAATGCAACCCTTATCTTTGGTTCGACTCTGATTAGTTTGAATCAGTCAGGATCCTTAACCCTTATTGTTCCTGAAGGGATAAATCAGAGTTTTAGTATTCTTGCAAATGATCAGTTAAATCACTCAAATATCTCGACTGTGTTCTTTAATGTGGATAGGACTCCTCCTCGGGTTGTTGTTCCTGCAAATATATCAGTAAGTATTTTTGATGGTCGTGGTGCACTGGTTTTGTTTAATGCCTCGAATGTCTCTGATAATTTTGTTATTGATAATCTAACCTGGGATTTTGATAGTAGGGATGGCATCGGGTCTGATGCATCTGGTGTTGTGGTTTCAAAGAATTATACAATCCCAGCAACATTTATTGTAACTCTGATTGCAAGTGATCCTGCAGGAAATCAGAATCTTTCTGTGATTAAGGTTTTTGTGTTGCGTGATTCAGATGGTGATGGGATTGTGGATTTCTTGGTAAATGGTTCAAGTAGTGATACCTGTCCCTTGGTTGCTGAGGTTACAAATAATGCCTCAGTTTGTGTTGGTGATAGGGATGGTGATGGGGTTAATGATAGTGTAGATAGCATTGGTGGTGGTGTTGTGAATATAGTTAATAATATTGCAAACCTATCGCTAGTTGTTGAGAATCAGACTCAGAATCTAACTAATCCAACAAATGTGTTTGGTAATGCCACAGTGAGGTTTGTGGCGAATAATTTAACTCTGGTTTCATTTCCTTTCATATTTAGTAATTCCTCTAGTCTTGATCTTTCAAATATAACAATGGTGTTGGATTCTGGTGCAATTCTGGTAAAGGGGATTGTTTTGCCTGCAGGTTTTACAAAGACATTGACATTTCCTAAGGGAAATGTTTCTCATAATGCTGTGTGTGTTATAGATTCGCAGGTTGATGCGCTTTCAGTTGTCTCTTCATCGTGTAGAGGTGCTGGTGAGGTTGAGCTTAATTGTACATCCTCAAATGCAGGCTTTACCTGCGTTGACTCTGGTAATCTTTGGAGTGTGCAGGGTTTGCGTAATTCTGTAGTAAAGTCTTTCTTTGTTGTTCCTGCTCCAGTACCAAGTACTCCTCCTGTTTTTACAGGTGGTGGTGGGTCTGGAAGTAGGCGTTTCTTTGATGAGCGTAGTGGGGGAGGTGTTTCGCGTGAGCGCAGTCCTCCACTTTTTGAGGCGCGTAGCGTTACTAAGTCATCGTCTGCTGATCAGGTTCAGGTTGTTGTTGGCAAAAAGCCTCAGTCTGCTGTAAAGGCAAGTACTGGCGTAGTTCCTGCATCACGTTTGCAATCTGGAATAAGTGGTTCTGATTTAAATGCAGCATCTGCTGATACTAATGGTGGGAGTATTATTGCATTTCTTGTTGCAAGTGTTCTTATTGTGCTTATTGGTATTGCTGCAGTTCTTATTGTGTGGAAGATGTAGTGAATAGGCTTATATCATTTTCCGTTTTTTAGGAGCCATTTCAATAGTGGGATAAATTGGATATTGCCCTTTGTTCCATACCATTGAGTTTCTTCATTTGATTCTTTGTCTTGTGTGATCACAACAACGTCAATGCCAACAACAACTTCAACAACAATAGGCTGAATCGTGGGTGCAGCAACTTCGCTAAAGCGAATTTGTTTTAGTAAGATATAAATAATAATCCACATTTCTTGGTTTAAAGTTTGGGAGTGGTTGATATTAAAACTGCGTTGACTTATGATGATGTGCTTCTTGTTCCTAAGTATTCAACATTGGTAAGTAGAAGAGATGTTGATCTGTCTTCGAGATTAGCGCGTTCTATTATTCTTAAGAATCCTTTTATCTCGGCAAATATGGATTCTGTGACTGAGGCTTCAATGGCTATTGCAATGGCTAGGATTGGTGGTATTGGTTTTATTCATCGTTTTTTGCCAATTGAAGAGCAGGTTCAGGAGGTAAGGCATGTAAAGCGTGCAGAGTCGATTAGTATTGAGAATCCTTATACCCTTACACCAGAGCATACATTAAGAGATGCGCAAGAGCTTATGGCGCTTCATAATATTACTGGAATCATTGTTGTGGATCGTTTGAATATGTTGCAGGGTATTCTTACGCATCGTGATATTGAGTTTGAAGAAGATCCAAGTGTTAAGATTAGTCAGATTATGACTCCTAAGGAGAAGCTTATTACTGCTAAAGAAGGGATTGAGAAGAAAGAGGCTAAGCGTTTGTTTAAGCAGTATAAGATTGAAAAGCTTCCGTTGGTTAGTGATTTTGGGGAATTAAAAGGGCTTATTACTGCTAAGGATTTTATTAGTCATGAGCGTTATCCTAATGCGACAAAGAATGCTAAAGGTCAGCTTTGTGTTGGTGCTGCAATTGGTGTTAAGGGTGATTATTTGGAGCGTGCCAAAGCCCTTGTTGATGCTGGATGTGATTGTGTTGTTATTGATGTTGCTCATGGTCATCACATCTCTGTGATTGATACGATCAAGAAGATTAAGGATTTGTTTCCTGATGTGCCTGTTGTTGCAGGAAATGTTGCAACAGAGGATGGAACGCGTGATCTTATTAAGGCTGGGGCTGATTGTGTCAAGGTTGGTGTTGGTGGTGGGTCAATTTGTATTACGCGTATTGTTACAGGAGCAGGTGTTCCGCAGTTTAGTGCTGTGCTTGAGTGTGCTAAGGTAGCGCAAGAGTTTGGTATTCCAGTTATTGCAGATGGGGGAATCAAGAATTCTGGGGATGTTGTGAAGGCCTTGGCTGCAGGAGCTTGTACAGTTATGTTAGGGAATCATTTGGCTGGGACTGATGAAAGTCCTGGTCAGACATTGATTCGTGATTCTCGGAAGTTTAAGGTGTATCGTGGCATGGCAGGGTTTGGAGCTAATCTTTCTAAGCGTCAGCGTGAGCAAACCTCTGATGCAATTGATATTCGTGATGTTATTCCTGAGGGTATTGAAGGAACTGTGCCGTATAAAGGGAGTGTGTATGAGGTTATAGCACAGCTTCTTGGTGGTGTGAAAAGTGGTTTTTCATATTGCGGTGCGCATAATCTATTAGAGTTGTGGGCTAATGCAGAGTTTGTGCAGATGACACCTGCTGGTCTTAAGGAGAGTCATCCGCATGATGTGAGTGTGATAAGATAGGGATATATAAACAGAAATGTTGTTCAAAATGCATATATTATCAGGGTCAAGTTACTACATTTATTATCATTGGTATTGTCATTCTTCTCTTTGCTTCGATTGTTATGTTTGGTGTATCACTAACTAAGATAGATGTGCCCTCTTCTGAAGACATGTTGTCTATTCATGCTATGGTTCAGGATTGTGTGCAGAACTCAGCTGCTCAGGTTATAGAAGATTTTTCTGCAACAGGTAATCTGTTGGCGTCTGAATATGAGCAAGTAGGGGATAGATTTTTGGCAGTTTTTCGCACTGCAGAAGATGTACCAACCATAGAGCAGGCGCTTGAGATGATTGCTAATGAAACTGCTGCACGAGTTAGCGTATGTGTTGAAAATATCCAGGAACTATATCTTGCGAAGAGTTTTGATGCTATAGCACAAGTAACATTGCAGAATAGTACGATATTTATCAGCGTGCATTATCCAGTACATGTTATTCATAGTGAGAATATTCAGAAGGTGGATACAAGTTGGACAGCAGTGATTAAGTATCCTTTAGATTTGTATCTTCGTGCAGTATATCAATTTGTGCAAGCAGTAGATAGGGCAGAATCTAAAATCAATGTGGTGAGCATGTTCACACTTCCAACTGATATCTCTATTGAAGATATTATAAGAGGGTATATGGTAATTATTACTGAGCCTGTTGAGAATGATGGGACACAGTATGTGTTTGTTATGAAACCATGAATTATATTAGTATATGTATAGAATTGTTGAAGGATCCAAGTGTTAGTATTTATATAAGGGTAAATCATTGGTGATGCTTATGAGATTACCATTCTTTGTTTTTTGTAAGATAATAATACTATTATCTTTGTTCTCTCCTGTTTTTGGGCAAGAAGAAGTTTCTGATACCACTTTTGATTACTCTGATTTTTCTATGAATCCATACAAGTATCTTTCTCAAGATGGTGTAGATATTATCAAAAATTGTCCGGTGTGTCTTGATAAGTATTATGCAGATTTTCATACTGATCTTGCGTCTCGGGTTGGAAAGTATTCTGAGATTGATAAGGAGTATTTTTCAACAGTTGAACATATTCGACAAAGTCCAAAGGCTGCGATGGAATATTTTAGAAAATCTGCAAATGTCAAAACAATGCTTCGTACCAGTCCTGAAGCTGTTGATACATATTTTGGTAATCCAAAAAATATTGAATTGATCAATATTCAGGATGTTGAATCAATCACAGCTATAAAGACCTATTTTAGTTCAGGCAACAATATTGGAAAAAACATAGAAGCTAGTAATGCATTCTTCAAAAAGATTGGTGGGCCGCAGCTGAGTATTGATCAAGGTATTGTTAATGCTCGATATAATTCTCAGATGCAAACACTGAGCAATGGTAGGGAAAGCTTATCAATTAAAGATTTACCATCGCAAACCTTAGTGCGTTTGGTTAAGGAAGGTGGTTTTGTTGTGGATAATAATCGCATTGCAGGATTTGGTCTTGTTATTTATACACATTCTCAGCCAACTCAGGTTGATAATTTTAAGGTGGTATTTCCGCAATCAGGCGGAACCATTATCAAGTCTGAGGATAGGATTGGTATTGGTTTTGGAACGCGTCTTGATATGGGTTCTTTTGGTGCTGTGACTAATACAGATCAGAAATTATCACAACTCCTTTCTGTGTATACTGATGGCATGCCGCATTCTGAAGTATTTGGAGCTACTGCAAAAGATCCTGCTGTTCTGGTATCACAGCGCAGTCTTGTTGCGAATAAACTTGTTCATGCCAAACTGGAAAAAGGACCACTTCGCGTAACTATAGCAGGTGGCGACACATTTTTGTATGATCCACGAGAAACCAAGAAACAACTTGATACGGGAAATTACAAAGGTCTGGAATCATACGAAATTTATCAGGAGCATACAACTGGTAAGATTAATGGTATTCGCATGAGTCCACAATCACAAAATGCTTTGCAAGTGATTAGGAATAATCCTATTGCAGCGCATGAAACAAGTGGGTATAGCAGGAAGGGTGATGAGGTACGAGCTGTTCAGGAGATGTTAAAAGAAATTGGTTTTAGTGATGGAAAGAAGGAATTTGTTGATGGAAAATATGGTAAGCGAACCACTGCAGCAATAAAAAAATTCCAGGAACAATACAGCATTGGGAAAAACGACAAAGACCGCCTTGACGCAACAGGTAATTTAGACGCTGCTACAATGCAAGCACTTGTTGATATAACATCACAGCGAGTCCAAGTCATTTCAGGAGATGTGGTGAAGGGAAGTGTGGGGTCAGGTTGGTTTCAGAATGACGACGGAAATAGAAATATGGAAATTGCCGTGAAAATATACAAAGTTCGTGAGAATAATATTAAGACTGGACGTGTTGACTTTTCTAACTTAATAACACGCCACTTCCGTTTGGACACACAAACTACAGTGTCTGAATATAAGGTAGTTGACTATTTTAACAAGCAAGTCCAACAGAGTAAAAATAATGCTCAACGAGATCTCTTACAAAACATGCCATCTCTAATCTATAAATATGCACGAGAAGCTGAGCAGAGATATGGAGTTCCTATTGATCCTGCGAAATTGGTTGCATTGGCTATGCATGAAACATATAGTGACGGATTTTTTGGGAGTCGTTTGGCTAGAGAAGCTTTTAATGTAGGTGGAATGAAGGCTGATTCTCAATGGGATAAGGATAGAAAACCAGTGTATCATGTTACACAACGTGATAAAAGTGTCATAAAGTACAGAAAATTTGCCAATGTCAACGAAGGAGCTAAAGCCTTTGTGGAATGGATGTATCAACGGCCATATTATTATCAAGCCAATCTTTGGACCATGGATCAAATTTCTAATGTATATTGTCCTACTAAAGATTCTACGTGTGTTTCTCATGCTAAAGGTTGGAAGAGCAGATATCAGAGTCTTTTAGGGCTCAAATAAATGTATTGGTGTCAAGTTGTCACTGTATAGTTATAAAGATGGGAATATTTATATACTCTTAGTGTATATACTAAACTATGGTATCCTTTAAACACCTGCTGTTAGCATCTGTTGTCACAATCTCTAGTAATCTTTCTACAATTCCTGCAATAGCAGAGTCCTATGCTACTCACCCAGTTCCTGTTTCTGTTGGATGCACAGCAGAAACATATTGTCGAAGGATTACTAAGGGCCCTGAATTAGAGCATAACTCCAACTTCAAACTTATAGAATCTGCAACTAAAACACCAGCAATACCAATCCCAGAATTTCTTGCATCCATCAAAAGACCTGCTATCCTGATTTTTGGAGAATCTGGTGATACAGACTATGACAGGAGTCTTGAAGAATATATTATACAATTACAACGAACCATATCTCCAATCTGTTTTGCCCCGCCACTTATCCCAGTAGGAGAACAATCACGTCTTGATGATCTGATTACAGGAACACGTGATTTATCTCAAACACTAGAATCCTTTGATCGAATACGAGTACCTAATTATCAACCTGATGATGACACCTCTACCTTTGCAATATCATACAAATCCCTTATTGAAAAACTACGTGAAAAAAATACTCATAAAGGTACTGCTCTTGCACTCTGGAAAAAACTCGAAAATGAACAGAATCATATACTTTATCACCAAATCGAACATGCAATCAGAATTGCGGATTATCTTAAAAAGAACCCTAACACCACCATGCTAGTAGTGGCTTCGAGTGACGAAATGCTTTACGGGGACTTTGGATCAGTCACACGACAAATTATGTGGCACTTCAATCTCAAAGCAGATGTGATCCCAATCGTTGCAGTTGCTAAGGATTCTTATGAGAACTATGAAAACATCAAGAACGAAGCTTCCAAGAAAGAAAAACAAGATCAAAGAAAAATGACACTTGAAGAATTCGGTCGTAAGAAATGGTATGAGCTTGGTGGACCTACCTGGGCCAAAGAATATCTCAAACAAAGTCTTAGTTCAAGAATACCTGCCGGAACCTATTTTATCGATAAGTATAGATTTGTTCATATGATTAAATAATTGCTAGAAACAACTTGATACGGGAAATTACAAAGGTCTGGAATCATACGAAATTTATCAGGAGCATACAACTGGTAAGATTAATGGTATTCGCATGAGTCCACAATCACAAAATGCTTTGCAAGTGATTAGGAATAATCCTATTGCAGCGCATGAAACAAGTGGGTATAGCAGGAAGGGTGATGAGGTACGAGCTGTTCAGGAGATGTTAAAAGAAATTGGTTTTAGTGATGGAAAGAAGGAATTTGTTGATGGAAAATATGGTAAGCGAACCACTGCAGCAATAAAAAAATTCCAGGAACAATACAGCATTGGGAAAAACGACAAAGACCGCCTTGACGCAACAGGTAATTTAGACGCTGCTACAATGCAAGCACTTGTTGATATAACATCACAGCGAGTCCAAGTCATTTCAGGAGATGTGGTGAAGGGAAGTGTGGGAATGCTTTCTTCTTTTGTTATGTAATACAGTAGTGTGAGGCTTCCTTCACGTCCGAAGTTTAACAAGATATCTGATCTGTATGATCGCATGGACACCAAAGCTACTGTGCGAGAAGATTCTATCCGCAGGTATTTCAATGAGCTTGCTTTAAAGCAGACAATCACCAATGCAAAAACGCATACATCTGAATCAAACATCCAGAACTAGAACTAAACTAGGAGTTTCTTGAAACAATTAGGCTAAAAAGAAATGCAATCAACTATAGAGGGCAATTACTAAAATGTGATGACTGGAAAATGCTGAAGCTAAAATTCGAGTTACACATTAATGCATTGAGAAAAGAGATTGAAAAGAAATTAGAAAAAGAGGATTAAATCTTAATAATCTATCCCCCAGTAGCAGTAGTAGATGCAGTGTTCAAGTTCGCTTGGTTTTTCAAGTTCAAATTTTGTGATTCCTCGTATCTCAAATCGTTTGTTGCATTGTTGTGTGCAGCATCCCCTGCCAGTTGCAAAGTAGCATGTTTTGCGTTCTGTAGTATAGGTATTTGGAGAAAAGTGTTTTAGTTTTTCTTGGTAAAATGTTCCTTTAACTACAGCGCTGCCAGTTGTTTCTCCTGTGATGATGACTACGCCTAGTAATGCTGCAATAGTGAGTCCAAGAATAGCTAGTGTTGGTAGGTGGTGCATATAGTTTCCTCTGTGGGATAATAAGATAAATAAAAAGAAAGAAGAAAGGAATTAATCTCTGGCTATGGATCGTGCGCGTCCTGTGCAGTATCTTGAGCAGGTTGTCAGGTCTCCGCTGCCTTGGCACAGTTCTCCGCAGGTTGCAACAATACATTTGGTGTAATCTTCTCCAGTGCCTACGCATTGTGCTGCTGATTCTTCGCCTTGTGCAGAGTATGCAACTGCTGCTCCTTGGCCTAGGCTTCCTCCGCTAAAGTAGACAACCATTCCGACGATTGCTACAATTGCTACGATGGATGCGATAAGGACGCCATAATTACGTTCTTCTCCTCGTTTTGAAAACATCTAAGTCACCTCCTTGTGAGTATACAAATTTCCACACTGCAATTATTTAAATCTTGTGTTTATGTTATGCTGCTCGTTGTACACCAGTTCCTTTTTGGTAGCTTTTTGAAAGCAGTAATGTGTCTCGTCTGATCTGTTCTCTGCATCCGCTGTTGCAGTTTCGTGAGCATTCATTGACAATGCGTAGCCCATGTACATATTCTTGATTTTTGCATTTGTTTTGTGTGTTGCATTTGTCTTCGCAGCACATGCGCCATTGGTCATTGTGCATGGTTTTGGAGTCTTGATTCATGCATTCTTTTCCTGCTTCAAGCCCTAGCGCAAAGCTGTCTCCTGTTTCAGTGATAATGCCAGGTATAGCAACATGGGTGTTTCCTGTTGCTGAGTTTGCATAGTATAAGACAAGGCCTGCTACTGCAACTAATGCTACAACACTAGCTGATAAGACATTGTGATGATCAGACATAGTATTCACCTCACTGTTTTTGCAGAATCTGATTATATAAATCTTTCTTAGAAATGTTTATATAACAGCAATAAGGTGGTAGATACTGGTGAGGTGGTAGTATGGCATTAAAATCAAATAAAAAAGGGTTATCATCGCCTCCTGTGGGTGTGAAGTCTGCTGCCTATTCTTCAAAATTCTATGCAGCCTTGCATAAGCATGTTCAGGCCCATTTTTCAAATGTTGAGCATGACAAAGCCTTTGTGTGTGGTGATGGTGTTGTGCTTGGTTCAGTATGGGCTCTTGCTCAGCATTTGCGTGTGATGAATTCCCTGATGTATAGTCATCATGTGAATGATGTCAAGAATGATTTTGCAGTATGGTTGCGTGATGTTCATGCTGAGAATGGGCTTGCTAATAGGTTGTTGTCTGCGCAGGATCAGCAGCATGCAAGTAAGATTATTGCAAATCATGTTGTGACTAGGCTTCATGAGGCAGCGCATGGCTAAGACCTTTGATATGACTCCTGAGCATGTGTTTTATGTTTGTGATGGAACTACGATTCGGAATGTAGGGGAGTTAGGAACTCGTCTTAAAAGAATGTCTGTAGAGGCTTTTTCTCATCATGTGAATTCGGCAAAAAATGATTTTGCTCTTTGGGCTCGTGATTGTATTGGTGATGAGGTGCTTGCCGCAAGATTAGTGTGTTCTAATGATCAGTTGGAAATGTGTAAGATTATTGGTGAGCGTATTGCGCAGATAAAGGCGCAGCAAGGAGAGAGTAATCGCGTGGTTCGTCTGAGTGCATCAGTGCCTGTGCATAAGGAGCGTGTGATGAAGGCGGTTGTAGCGTCTAGATTATCAACGCCATCTTTAGAAAAGGTTCCAGAAAAGACAATTGTACTAGATAGTAGTGCTGTGTTGGATATTAGTGATTCTATCAAAAGGATCAAGCAGTCTGTTGTATCATCTGTATACCAGCCTGTTTCATCAGTGTATAGTAAGCCTTCTGTCTCATCTGAAAAAAGTGAAGCGTCGCTGGATGCATCCCTACTTGAGAAAAAGGTAGAGCATAAAGTAGTAAAAGTTGATCAAAAACAGGTTGTGCAATCTTCTCAACAATCAATGTTGGTATCTCGTTCTGTAAAACATCGCAGTGCATCTGGAAAATCAAGATCTGTGTATAAGGAGTGGAAAAAGCCAGTTCTTAGGTTGCCTCTTGAATCGTATAGTTTTGAGGTTTTGGATTCTCATGAAAAGGTTTCTACAAGGTGTGATCATGTTTCTCATACGCAGTGCATGCGTTGTGGCCTCTTGGAATTTTTTGTTGGTTTGGTTCTTGGTTTGGTGTTTGCCTTCTTTCTTGCAAAAACACTGGTTGGTTTTTAGTACTTGTTAAGCCAGGTGCTATGCAGAGGCGCTGGCGTGGGACGTCAATATGCGAGCACAATGTTAGAATTCTACGCAAACCTGACGAGGTTCCAGATAGGAAGGTTTCGTTGTGTAGTAATATGATGTGCGAGCGACGTCCCATTTTTGCGCAAGCAAAAATAAGCCAGCGCTTCTGCAATAGATGGGGGCTTAACAAGTACTGTTTTTAACAAGGTATAAATACCTGTCCACAATTCTTTTAAAAAAGGTGAATCTGTGGAAGATATTGAAAAGATCAAGAAAATAGCCAAGCTTTCTTTGGAGTTAAAGCGTCATGGTTTTGCTGTGTCCTCTGATGAGGCAGTCAAGCAAAGTGAGGCAATCTTTCAAGAGCGTATTTTATCACCACGTGGTATCTCTGAGATTTCTTCTCAGCAATCACAAGGAGGTTTTCCAATGGACCAATTTGAACAATTTAAAAAACAGACAAATGATCAGCTCAAGGAGTTGCATGATACGCTTGGGTCAATTGTTTCTAAGATGAATGAGATAATCAAGTCGATTAATGATTTGGAGCAAGCACAAAAAGTTGCAAAGCCAGTTGTTGTGCAGCGGTCTGAGCCTCAGCGTTTTAGTAGTGAGCCTGCAAAAGATGATGGTTCTCGTACAATCACACCAAGGCCTGAGAAGGGTTCTGAGTCAAATCAGCGTTCAGGGAATTTTACTCCTCAGGATGTGCAGATTGATAAGATATTTTATTATGGGAACAAGAAGTAATGGTTAGCAGATAATGCATCGAACTGGGTCTATGCGTTTGACATGGACTTCGATTTGTTGGCCGTTTTCATCAGTGTAAGAAAAGTCGTACATACCTTGATCTTCGGCGAGTTTCATTTTTCTGAATAGTTCATCGTAGTGACTCATCTTTTCCCCCATGTCCCACTTGAACATCTAAAAATAAAAATGTGACGGGGATTCACACATGTGTATGAATCCCTCGTCGGTCTTGTGAGTGAAGACTATTATCGTGCTGATTTGTATCCTTGGTAGTAGTCTTCCTTATACAAGTCTTCTTCCATAAGGAACATACGGATTTGGTCGATGTCCTTGATAAAGATGGTTGGTTCTTTTTTCATGGTATCACCTCTTATGATGCATGGTCAAATCCGTCCATAAATGTATCCATCATAAATTCCATGTCTTCGTCATCTCTGCCGTATCGTTCGTTGTCCTCATCTACTGCTTGAAACAACCCTTCTTCCCATGGTTGTAGCGCGTCGTTTTCAACATCTTCTTCTCTTTTCCATTTGTTGTATGGTGTGTCTGCGTCCAGCTGCCATTCATCCTCCACATACCAGTCTTTCGAATGTATGTTTTTCATACAAAACACCCCCGTTTTGTCCCTTTTCTACCAGATACAGTATTCCGGATTGTTTCCAACCCGCAATCTTTCTGACAATATATGCTATTTTCATTCGTTCTTATATAATTATGTATTATATTTTATAAACTTTATAAAAATAAGAACAAATATATAGTTTAGGAAAGTTTATATACAGTTTAGGAAGTTTTATATAATCTTAATAATTATTGATTTCTTTATATATAGTATAGGAAGGTTTATATAATCTTAATAATTATTAATTTCTCAAATGGGTTCATACCCTGATGCTCTGCATTGGATATATCTTACCCATTTGAGATTAAAAAATACCCATGGGCTCTGCCCAGGTTGGGATTTTTTATTTGTTATATGATTTGGGGTTGGGTTATATGAAGCGTAAGGTCATTCAAATTGCTGAATCAACACAACTTATTTCTCTACCTAGAAAATGGGCTCAACAGTATAATATTAAGAAGGGTGATGAGCTAGAGATTAGTGAACAAGGTTCAAAATTAGTTATTTCTACTGGACATGATATTGGGCTTGAGAGTGCAAAAATTGTTCTTACAACTGCAGATAAGTTTGTAAAAAGGCCAATTCATAATTTGTATAGGCGTGGTTATGATGAGGTTATTGTCGAGTTTACTGATTCTACAATAAGTTCTTTGATTTTAGAGCAATGCGAAACATTGTTAGGGTTTGAGATTATTGATCAGTCTGAAAGGAAGGTGATATTGCATAATGTAGCATCTGCTTTGGATGCAGAGTTTGAAACAGTGTTTCGTAGAGTTTTTTTGATGTTAACATCGATGACTAGAGATATACATGATGCTGTTGTAAATAAAGAGTTTGATAGATTAAATGAGATTGCCTCAAGAGAGCGAACCAATGATAAATTAGCTATGTTTTGTCAAAGATTGCTTAACAAGAGAGGTTATCCAGATCCAAAAAAGCTTACTATGGTATATGAAACTGTTTGTCAGATGGAGTATATTGCTGATGATCTTCGGGCAATCTGTATGTTATTATTGGAAGTTAGGAAATCAAGCAAGGAGGTAGAATTACTTCTAAAACTGTTTGTGGAGATAATAGAAAATGTGCATCAGTTATATTTTGATTATAATATTCCTGCTCTTGTGAAGTTTACTGAAAAGAAACAAATTGTCTGGAATCAGGCGATGTTTCTTCTCAAGGAGAGACCAGTACAAGAAAGAGTGATCGCCCACTTTGTTTTGGAAGCGCTTAATAAAATGCATCATATTACAGAAAATATATCTTAGGGTATGTCAGGCCAAGCAGTTGCTTTCTCAATATTATTTATTCTCTGTGCAATAACCACAGATTCTATTTTCCCAACCCATGTTGGAGCATGGTAATCCCCAGATATAGAGACAATCTTTTTTTCATTGTTCTTTTCGCAGAATTCTATATAGTGTTGTATAATTGGTATAGGTGCTCCATAGCCATCTTTTTGGATGTCTGAATCTCCTCTTCTAATATAATAATTGTTGATTTCTGGGTAGATAGCATATTTTACAAGAGATGAACATAATTCATCAAGTTGTGTAGGTTTAAAGTATGGTATTGGCACATCATCTGATCTCATAAAATTCTCTAAAGAGACATTCTTTTTTTGAGGTTTCTTTCCTGTCTTTTGTTCTGGATATCTATTTTTGTATTCTGTTTTGTTGATATAACTTGGAAAACCCCATGGGTGTCCAAGAATTCCGATCTTCTTTTCTTTGCTTTTCTCGGTCTGCTCATCAAGGATTTCTCGTAGTTTTTTGATGGCCATTAGTAAGAGATTAAGATATCCATCACTGCCTTTCACTTGGGTGGAAGGTGGGTTAAAATGTTGATAATGAACTGATGCAATAATAGGGTTAAGTCTTTCAAATCGTTTATTTGCTAGTGTTATTTCTTCTGGTGTTGGTTTAATTATTCCAATACTTTTTTTTATATCAGAAGAAGTAGGGTCTCGAAGATCAATATAAACCTCTTTTGTGTTAGGATCCATCTTAATATTTGATTCAACCCCGTAATAAATTTTTAAGAATTGTTTCGAATTTCTCGTATTGTTTATGATTCCTGTTATGAGTTGATGATGGTCATCAAATGATACGCTATAACGGTCCCAACAAGGGTGTTCTGTAAGTGCAAGGTACACAACTTCTCTCGCCTCTGCTTCACGCAGTGTTCCAATAAATCGTTCTCTAATCTGTCTAAGCCGTTCAGCCTTGTCTGGCAACTTCTTATCCCAAGAAGTAACTCCTACACGTGAAAACACACAAGCTGAAAATGTGTGACCATGAAGATCATATTTACCAAATTTCTCCACAATCCTGTTTGAAAGTCCTTTCATTTTTTCACCCCAGGCAGATCTTTCCCAATCTTTGGCAAGAACCATTGCTGATAAAATTCTGTTATCATTTTGCTCAGATCAGTAAGTTTAGCCTTTTCTGAGTCATGAGATTGCATCTCTGCCAACATGAGTGGGTATGTTTGTAAGGTTAACATACACTTGTCCATTGCATAGGCATTGAGCTTTTGTCGTTCACGTGTAGGTTGTGTTTTATAAAAATAAGCAGATGCTCCAAAATGCATCATTGCCATAATGCTGCCAATAGCATAATAGTCTCGAAGTGCACTATCATAATCTGGAGGTAAATATCTTGTGATAGGATGATTTTGAGCTATTCCCAAGTCGTTTAGGATCATCGAAACCTGTTCAACAAATCTGAGAAGGTTATCCTCTGTTCTTGTGATTTTTTTAAGATTTAGATTCTTTCCAATGTAGGTTGTAATATGAGGATCAATTTTTTTATCTGCGTACAGATCGTTTGTTGATAGCCCTGTTTCTGTTGCAGTAGCAAGATCATATAGTATATTAGCATCTCTTAGTTGTTCAAAGTCAACCATATATGTAAAAAGAATACGGTTCTTTTCGTTGTATTTGATAATAATATTTCTTGCAGAGCGATCAGTAAAAACGCCGGGTTTCACAAAGGAGGCAATATGTATAATGGGTTCTAATAGGCCGAGGAGCTGTTCTCTATAATTATCAAATCCATGCTCATCAACATTCATAATCTCCATGATACCACCATAAAAAGGGGTTTTATAATGAATATAGGAGGAGGTATCTCCAATAAATTTTGATGATATTCTTGATCTTAGTGCATGAAATTCCTTTTCAGTAGAGCCTGAATAAAGCCGTTCAAGAAACGAGTCATCCTTGCTTGTTGCATAGATAGTGAATGCAACAAAATCAGCTACCTCATAGATTATCTTTATTCTAAGCTCATCTAATCGTTCACGGTTCTTTTCATTAGCTAACTGTAGCTGGCTTTCCAGTGCTGTGACACCTTGGTAATATGTAAGAAATAGTCGGTATGGGCCATCACCTTCTATAACTGAATATTTTTCGTGAACAGTTTGTATTTTTGGGAAAATTATACCACGTCCAAGCATTTTTTTTCCCTTGTAAATTTTTTCCTTGTAAATCTCATCTCTGTATTTTTTAAAAAATTTAATGATTTTCTCTTCTTTGCGTAGAGGAGAATCAGGTCCAGTGTTATGAGATATCTTGGTTCTGAAGTATTTTCCACCAATATCTATTGGGACAACAACAGATTGGTGTCTGTATTGGTCAATGGCTACTCTAGGACTGTCTATGAGTAAGCTATACGTAGCAAGGATTTGGTGTTTAATAGGAATATCTCTTTTTTTCCACTTTTCAACTCGATCTAGAAGTCGAATATCACTAATAGGATCTATGCACATCTGCACTCTTTGTTGGAAATGTGAATGACCTGTTTGTCGCAGCAGATGTTCATATATATAGAATAGTCTTATATTTTCTTGTAGACCCCCTCTTATAACGATATCGTCCACTCCTTTCATGAGTGTAATATGTTCTTGTTCAAATCTGGAGTTCTGGAATGGTGTTGTTTGGTATCTCTTTTTGAGTGTGATAGATTCTCGTACAAAATCTTGGACAGTTTCTGTATCAATATCTCCTGTAAAATCAAGACATCGGAGTAGTGATGGAAATTCTGTAAGAATCGAGTCAACTTCTATAGAGTCAATTATTGCTTGTTCAAGTGCGCTGTAAAGTCCCTTTCTGTTTGATTTGGAGTAATCAGCATGGTCATTTATAGATGGTTTATTTGTATTATCATAATGTATGCTTAATGGAACAATTGCAGAATACAAATGGTTCGTTGATGGTAGTGTTAGATTATTAGATTTTATAACCCCAATTGTTGGGGTGATATGTTGCGTTAATTGTTTAATTCTAGAATGTAGATATTCATCTGGTTCAACAGCAATAAGTATAGAGGGATGAGATGGATGTGGGATGGAATCTTGAATCATTGATTCTGGCGCTGAATCTCCAATCATTGATCTGAGCTTTGTTTTGAGAAGTTGTGAAAAACGTGTTCCTATGGACTGGATCATTTCTTGTGTTGATTCAAGAATATTCTCTAAGGAATAAGTATTTGTTTTTAATGTAGGTGTTTTTTGTGTTGTAACTGATCTAGTGGTTTCATATATTATCTTCTCTGGTTCTATAAAGGTGCTAAGATTTTTTGCAAGGATAGGGGAATGTGTTCCGAGAAGATGAATGTGTCCTTTAAGATAATGAGCTAGTTTTCTCAAGCGTGTTTTTTGTTCATGCTCTTCTTGTTCAGGATCCCTGTTTGTTTCATCCCCCATATACAGTGTAGAATTCTTCTGGTGTTAAAAAGATTTGCCTCGCAACCCTTATAAATATGGGTGGAAATCGTGGTCATATGTCTGTGCAAGGATCTGATGAAAAGCAGGATGTTAATCTCAAGAAGCCAGTTCATGTGCTTGTGAAGGATCGTTTGGATAAGCTTGCGTGGATGAGGTCTCAGGGTATTGATCCGTTTCCGTATTCATTTGATAAAAAGCATTCCTGTGCTGTTGTGCTTAGGGATTATGCGTATTTGATTCCAGAGCAGCATGCTCAAGATGTGCTAAGGGTTGCTGGTAGGGTGATCTCATTTCGTAGAATGGGTAAGGCTTCATTTTGTCATCTTCAAGATGATTCTGGTAAGGTTCAGGTGTATTTTAGGTGTGATGATCTTGGTGAGCATTCTTATGAGGTATTAAGGCATTGTGATAATGGGGATATTATTGGTGTTGTTGGTGAACCTTTTAAGACTAAGACTGGTGAGCTTTCTGTGTATGCAAGGGAGTTTGTGTTGCTTAGTAAGTCAATTCAGCCTTTGCCTGAGAAGTTTCATGGTTTAGTTGATCCTGAGTTGCGTTATAGAAAGCGGCATCTTGATTTGATTGTGAATCCGCAGGTGAGGGAGATCTTTGTAAAGCGGACAAAGATAGTTGATGCGATTCGTAATCATCTGAATGCGCATGGTTTTTTAGAGGTGGAGACCCCTATTTTGCAGCCAGTGTATGGTGGTGCTAATGCAAGGCCGTTTAAGTCAAAGCTTCATGCATTGGATATGGATGTGTATTTGCGTATTGCTGATGAGTTGCATCTTAAGCGTTTGATTATTGGAGGGTTTGAAAAGGTGTATGAGTTTGCTAAGGATTTTCGTAATGAGGGTATTGATCGTACGCATAATCCTGAATTTACTCAGATTGAGATTTATCAGGCTTGGGTTGATTATGAGGAGATAATGAGGCTTGTTGAGCATTTGTTTCGTGCTGCGTGTAAAGCAGTGCATGGGGTTTGGGAATGTAAATATGGTGATAATATTATTGATTTTGCTAAGCCATTTAGGAGATTAACAATGCGTGATGCAATTAAGGAATATGGCCAAATTGATGTAGATAGGCTTTCTGATGATGAGCTTTTTGATTTGCGGATTACGTATAATTTGGATGTTAAGGGTGATGTGTCTCGTGGTATCATAATTATGAAGTTGTTTGAGGCGTTAGTTGAGGATAAGTTGATTCAGCCTACGTTTATTATTGAGCATCCTAGTGAGTCAACACCTCTTTGTAAGCAGTCTAGGTCTGCTCTTGGTTTTGTAGAGCGTTTTGAGCTTTTTATTGCTGGGTTTGAGTGTGGTAATGCGTATTCAGAGCTTAATGATCCAGTACTGCAGCGTGAGTTGCTTGAGGCTCAGGCTGCGCAGTTGCGTGGTGGTGATGAAGAGGCGCATCCTATGGATGAGGATTTTATTGAGGCGCTTGAGGTTGGTATGCCTCCTACTGCTGGTGTTGGTTTTGGGATTGATCGTTTGGTGATGTTGCTTACAAATGCGCAGTCAATTAAGGATGTGATTTTTTTTCCGTTTATGAAGCAGGAGAATTGAAGGTATTTCTTTCATCGTTTTTTTATAAAAAACGTTTAAGTCGGCCAAAAGTCGGGATTAAGCGTTTTTGCACCCTATGAGAAGCGAATGCGAAAAATGGGGTTCAAAAGGAGTGCTCCCCTTTTTTAAGAGCATCTTCTTAAACCAAGATATTATATGTTGGTGTTATGGTGCTTGCTCAGGTTGTGAGTGTTGTAGCTCTTGTTATTGGTTTGTTGTGGATTCTGTCTCTTTTTTTGTTACCAATAGTGTCATTTATAATTAATGTCATTATTATTTTTTGTTTTGGCCTACGGTCACTAGTTGAGATTGATAAGGGTTTTTTGGAACACTATATCTTTTTTGGTTTACTTGTATCTGGTTTTATGTTTTCAATTAATGCAGATTTTGGATTAGTGTGGCCATTATCCTATGTGTTGGTATTAACATTTGCTGGTGTTAGGGTGTACACTGCATTGGAGCCATTATTCAAAGAATTTGTTTAATATTGGGATATTTTCAATAAAAATTCTGTGTGTTAGCACAGAATTTTATCTGGAGATGCTTGCTTCAAGTTTTTTCATTGCAAGGTTCAGGCTGATAAAGAGATCTTGGTCTATTGCCTCTGATGCATAGCTTTTGCCATTGTCAATAAGTTTGCCGTGGAGTTCAAAGCGTCCAGGATGGTCGTCTGATTTGTGGATATTTTTAAGGGTGAGTTTGAGTCTTTCGAATTGTTCGCAGTGGTCTTCGAGTTTACGTGCATAGTTCCCAACCATGCGTCTAACTGTAGTCATCGAGTTCTGGTCAATCTCAGAAAATCCGCAGAGTTCAATATAGTTTGGTAGGTCTTCCATGTGCATCACCATAGAATCTAAGGTTATGCATCAATAAATACATATCGAAATAGTGTTTCTACTAGTAAGTAAATAAGAATAAGAATCTTTATATACTCAGGTGTATTTGTGAAGTGAGGTGTTCAAATGGTTCAGAAGTCAGAACAAGGAGCAAGATTAACAGCAAGTTGTAAGCGTTGTGGTATTGATATTGCCTCTTTTTCTCCAATGCGAAAATGGTGTTTTGATTGTCGAAAGAATGTAAGTGTTGAGCAGGCTAAGGCTCGTAAGCAAAGAGATTAGGATCTGAGAATGAATATAAGTTCTGGTTGTAGTGGTGCTCCAGAGTCACTCATTTCTTCGATGGCGTTTCGTGAAAAAAAGTTGATTGTTTCTATATCATTTGCATTGATGCGGAATGGTCCGTTGTGTGCTGCAGCAAAGACCCCAAGGTATTTGGTGTATCCTTTTGGGTCACGATAGGCGAGTTTTCCTGAGAATTTGAGTTCTGGTGTTATACCAAGGTGTGTTTTGGTGATACGTTGCGCTGCTTGTCTATAAGTTTCGTTGTTAAGTACATGTCCTGTTGCTGATGCGCTCCAGCAGTTAGGTGCATAGTCAATTCCTGCTCGACGTTTTTGTAATGCAATATCGTTTTGGTCGTTTAGGATAAAGATGTGGACAACGCGGTGGTTGAGTCCTCTGGTGTATGCATCTTGTGCAGTGGATCGTCCAATGACTGTGTCTGCATCATCAACCACGTCAATAAACTCATAACTTGGCATGCTTATTGGGAGTGATGAGAAACTATTTAACACCACCGATTCTTGGATAGGTTCCTGGTTTCATAAAGACCTTATTTATGCACGCAGCAAGTCCTTTTTCCTTGGTACTTATCTCTGTGCTGCTAAGTTGTGCAGTGCCAATACCAATGAGTTCTCCTTTGAGTGTTAGTATGCAAATAGTATCTCCTGTTTCAATGCCTGATTGCAGCATGGAGATTCCTGGAATGCCGAGTGTTGCTCCATGGCAGAGTGATTCTACAGTTGAGTCAAGTACCCAGATATGGGCAAGGTGTGTTATTGCACTTTCAATTGGTAGTATGACTTGTCGGATAAAGTGTTCATTGCCGTGTTTAGCATACCAGTATGCGTCGCGTACATCTTGGAGTGTCCACATGGTTTTGTAGTTAAATGGTCCTGCTTTGGTTCTAATGAGTTGTTGCATATGTGCTCCTGAGCCGAGTTGTTGTCCAATGTCGTGTACAAGTTTTCGAATGTAGGTGCCTGCTTGGCAGCCAATAACAAATAGCACATCGCGATTGTTTATTTCAAGAATGTTAAAGTAGTACACTAAGCGTTCTCTCCATGCGCGTTTGACTGCTGATCTTACTGGTGGGAGTTGGTGTATGGTTCCTCTGAAGTCTTCGATGGTTTTGGAGATTACATCTTTGGTGTGTGTTTGGTGCAGGTGCATGAGGCAGATATATTCCTTGCCTGATGTGAGTAGTGCTTGGGTGATGCGTGTGCTGTTTTCTAGTGCTATTGGTAGGCATCCAGTGACATGTGGGTCAAGTGTTCCAGAGTGTCCTGCTTTGGAAATTCCAAGGATTGTTTGGATATATGCTGATACTTGGTGCGATGATGGTCCTTGTGGTTTGTTGATGTTAACAATGCCATTTGCAATAAGTTCGTCTACACTGCGTTTGTAAGGAAGGCATCCAAATTTAGGGTCGCTGGTTGCTTTTTTTTTGATGATGATTTCTCGTTGTTCTTCTTCCCATGGTAATAGGCATGTTGGGTCATTGGTAGTGTCAGGCATAGCTACTTGCAAGTTGGTGTGTGTTAAAAAGATATTGGGATAATCATAACTAATACAAATACCACTATTAAGTGACTACAAAATAGTAATCTTTAAATATGAGTACTGCTTTCTAACCTCTACAATGTTCACTGAGTTCATTAATCATATCAAGAATACCAAGCAGTCCTTTGCTGTTGTAAAGCAGGATGTGCGAAATCTTTGGGGCCATATACAAAATGATCGTGTAGTGTTAAGAGAGATGCAGCAGCGCATTGATAGGTTGCAACGTCAGATTCTAAAGCTTGAGTCTGCTGCTTCTCAAGTGCAGGCAGAACAAAAGCGTGAATTAGTAGGCAATAGCGATTCTCATAAAGTTCATGAGGATCATTGTGTGTATGCACGAAATATACTCCCAGAACACAAGGTGTCATTTGAGTCGCTTAGCACTGCAAGAAATATAGGGTATGATCCTTGTGTGTGTTTGGAAGCTTAGGATATAGTCTCTTATTTGTTTGCCAAAAGTTTTATTGAAAAAGGAGGCTGTGCCTCCTTTTTTTCATGCTTTTCCGTCGCTTTCAAATAGTTTTATTTTTCTCTCAACCATCTGTTGTAGTTCTTGGCGTGCTTCTTCAAGTGTTTCTCTGATGTCGTATACTTGTGGGTGTTGTGATAGGTGTCTTCTTATTCCAAGTGTGAATGCTAATCGTAAGTCAGTGTCTGTGTTTATCTTGCATATTCCTGCTTTGATTGCCTTGCGCAGAATAGTGTCTGGAACTCCTTGTGCATTATTAATCCTGCCGCCATACCTATTGATTTTTGTTACAAGTTCTGGATAAACTGATGATGCTCCATGTAGTACAAGTGGCACACTTACTTCTTCTCGTATTTCCCAGAGTCTTTGCAGATCAAGTTTTGGTTTTTGAGAGAATTTGTATGCGCCATGGGATGTGCCAATTGCAATTGCAAGTGAATCGCATCGTGTGTCAGCAACAAATCGTGTTGCTTCTTTTGGTGTTGTGAGGTATTCTTGTTTTGATGAAATATCATCTTCAACACCTTTGAGTATGCCAATCTCTGCTTCAACTGATATCTTTCGCTTGTGAGCATATGCAACAACCTTTTGTGTTGTTGCAACATTCTGAGCATAATCTAATGATGATGTGTCAATCATAACTGATGTGTAGCCTTCTTTGATGCAGCGTTGTGCCCATGCAAGGTTTGGTCCATGGTCAAGGTGAAGTGCGATTGGTATTTTTGCATGTGCCATATTTTTGATAAGTAAGCAAAGATTTCCAGTTCCTGTATAGGTAATTGCTTTGGTTGATGTGCCAATGATAATTGGTGCACGCAGATGTGTTGCTGCACTAATAATTGCTTGAGTTTCCTCAAGATTTGTCGTGTTAAAGTGTCCAACTGCATAGCCGTGTTTTTGTGCAAGTCCAAGCATTCGGCGAGTGTTTACAAGAACCATTGAATGTTTTTGGATATGTTGGTATATAAAAATTCGCCCAATTCGTTTGCGACAAAGAGCGAGAAAGATTTTTTAAGTGCTTGAGTTTTGGGGTTGCGTCTGAGCAGGTGTTTCTTGTGTTATTTCTGTAGTCTCAGTTGTGGTTGTTTCTGTTGTTTTTTTTGGTTTTGGTATAAATGGTTGTTGGGTTGGTGGTATTAGGATACCTGGTTTGTTTGGTGTTGTTGCTTCTCCAAGGTATTTGAATTCTCGGATTTCGCAGGCTGAGAGTGGGTAGATTGGTGTGCATGCTTCGTATACTGCGCGTTGGATATTGCGGTCTAGCAGGTCTCCGCAGATTTTGTCGTAGGATGATGTTGAGGCTTCCCATGCAATTACATTTCTCATACAGAGGCGAATATCTCGCAGTGTTGCACTGGTGATGTGTCCTCTAGTGATGATGATTGGTTTTATTCTGATGAGTTTTTTGTCTTTGGTAGTCACGCTAAATGAGTCGTCTATCTTTTCTTTGTTGCGTCTGACAAGTCGTTTGAGTGCTGATGGTAGGATTTGTATGCCGATAAAGTCTGCAGCAAGTCCGCCTTCTTTTTGGCCATTGATTGTAAAGGTTGCGTTGATGCTTTGTCGTTTTGGGTCGTTGGTGAGTTGCATCATGGATACTGTGATGTGTCTTCCTTGTGCTTCAGATATGTCGCTGATGTAGGTTTCTCCAAGTAGTGTGTCTGCAAAGAGTTTTGGTCCAAAGATTGGAACCCATCGTTTCTTCTTGATTTTAAGCGCAGCTTTAGTTGTCATGTAGCGACGTGAGTTCAGAGGGGTTTATAAAAGCTATGGTCTATCTCTTGTTTCTTCTCTAAGTGCTGCTTTGATTGCTGTAATTGCTACCTGGATTTGTTTGTTGTCTGGTTCTCGTGTGGTAAGTTTTTGTACCCACATGCCTGGGTAGATCAAGGCTCGGATAATGGGGTGGTGTTTGAGTCGTGCTGACAGTTTGAGTAGTTCATATGATATTCCAGCGATAAGTGGGATAAGTACAATGCGTGATCCAAGTTTGTAGTACCATAGTGGTGATGTTATAAATGAGAAGAGGATTGCAGAGAGTGCGATTACAAGCACGATAAATGAGGTTCCGCATCTTGGGTGAAGTGTGGAGCATTTTTTGACATTCTGGACAGTTAGGTTCATTCCAATTTCGTAGCAATTGACACTTTTGTGTTCTGCTCCATGGTATTGAAAGAGTCGTTTAACGTCATTAAAAAGGCTGATAATAATTACGTATCCTAAGAAAAATATGAGCCGTAGTACAGCGTCGATTGCATTGAATCTAAAGCCTGTGTCTGATGTTATTAATTTGGTAAGAAAAAATGGTGCTACGACAAAGATGCCAATAGAGAGGAGTAGTGATATGCTAATGGTTATGATAAGTTCAAGTGCTGTGATTTCTTCTTGTTCACTTACTTGTTGGTTTGCTGACCAGGTGAGGGATTTCATGCCAAGCACTGTCATTTCGTAGAGGTACAGTATACCTCTTAGTAGTGGTATGTTGAGCCATTTTTTTTGTTTGACAATGGATTCGTGGTGTTCTTTGATAAGTTTGATTGTTCCGTTTTCTTTGCGTACTGCAACTGCGTACCATGATGGTGATTTCATCATGACGCCTTCAATAACTGCCTGTCCTCCAACCTCGATAGTCATAGCTTTTAGATAAGTCTTGATCTATAAATGAGTTGTGGAATGAAGATGTGATAATTGGAAATGTCTGATGTGTTTTTAATTTATAGATCACAATTACAGTTTGGATAGTTTCAATGGGAACCAATTAAACTTATAAAAAACCAGTAAGTTTCAGAAAAGTTTATATAGTTTCTAATAGAACTGCTTTGTATGAGAAAGAAAGAATTATTAAGTGACGCTTACAGAAAAGTGATATATTGGTTTTTTGCATATCCTCAAAAGGAGGTAAGCCTAAATGATTTGACAAGATTAGTTAATATATCAAAGACAACAGCAAACAAAACAGTATTGCAGTTAGCACATGAAAAGTTTTTAAAGATAGATTCAGTAGGAAATGTCTGGAGGATATCTTGCAATCAGCAGCATCCATTTTGTACAACAAGAAAAATTCCTTATAATTTAGGATTAATATACGAATCTGGGGTTATTGGGGAAATCTTAAAGATTGTGCCTAATGCAAGATCAATTATTCTCTTTGGAAGCTACAGAAAAGGAGATGACATTGGGTCATCTGATGTAGATATCGCTGTTGAGGTTCTTGGGGATAGAGATGTTAATCTATCCAATCTTAGAACAATTCTTCAGTTAGGGTACAGAAAAAACGTGAAAGTAAACATTCTTAAATTTTCAAGGGCTAAAATCGATCTAAATCTATTTGCGAATATAGCAAATGGAATCGTCATATATGGTTTTTTTGAGGCAAGACCATGAGGTATAAAAGACCTGATGCAAAAAATGCTTTAAGCCTTATAGAGTCTGCAAAAAAGACAATGTATTATACATTAATATTAGAAGTATCAGATTCATCAGCAGTAACAATAACAAGGAATATTTATGAATCTTTTAGGATGCTAGGTGATGCCTTGCTTGTGAGTAAAGGGATTAGTTCCGAGGATCATCTTCTTCCAATAAAGGAGATATCAACGATAAAAATAAACTCTTCACGGCCTATTGCATCGATAGAAAATCTAAGGATTTTAAGGCATAACATAAATTATTATGGATATAATCCAAGTTTATTTGAAGTGCAGGATGCAATCTCTTTAGCAAAAGAGTGTTTCTATAAAGCATATGAATACATAAAAAAAGGGTTGTTGTAAAAGTAACCTTTAAAAACAAGCCTTGAGTTCCACGTGTAGTTCCTGCTACAATGGTAGCATCAGAAGAGTCCCGTAAGGGAGGATGATTGGTGAACAATGGCAACAATATATGATGTTCCTGTTAATGCATTAATTGAGCATGCTGCTATCAAATTGTCAGATAATGCTGTAATTCAGCCTCCAATTTGGGCTCCTTTTGTCAAGACTGGTGCTCATAAGGAGTTGCCTCCGTTTCGTAAGGATTGGTGGTTTGTTCGTTGTGCCTCGATTTTAAGAAAGGTTCGGCTTCTTGGTCCTGTTGGGGTTTCTAAGTTGTGTGTGCAGTATGGTGGTAAGAAGAATCGTGGGGTAAAACCTGAAAACTTCAAGCGTGGTTCTGGTGCAATTATTCGTAGGATGTTGCAACAGCTTGAGAAGGCTGGTTTTGTGCGGCAGACAAAGCAGGGTGTGCATGTTGGTAGGATTGCAACTCCTGCTGGTATTGAGTTTCTTGATAAGGTTGCCTCAGTGGTGTATAAGGAGTTGGGTGGTGGGAAGAAACTTGTTGATGTAAATCCTAAGCCAGTTGTGTCAAATCAACTTAAGCAGAAAGATGATGATTCTGCTAAGCAGGTGTAATAAAGATGGCAACAGCAAAGCATCCTTCAAAGAAGAAGCGGCTTGCTAAGGCTGCAAGGCAGACAAAGTGGGCTCCATTTTGGACTGTTCCTAAGATTTATGGGAAAGGAAGGCGCGTGCATCCTGGTCGTCATACGAGTGTGAAACGTCATTGGCGTCGCACTTCAATTAAGGCGTGAGTAATATGGAACTTGAAAGAATATATAATGTACCGTTGCGTCGGGAGTGGTTAAAGGTTCCTTTGTATAAGCGTGCCAAAAAGGCAACTCTTGCGCTTCGTCAGTTTTTAGAGCAGCATATGAAGAGTGAAGATGTGTTTATTGGTAAGCATCTTAATGAGGCTGTGTGGGCGCATGGTATGCGTAATCCTCCGCATCATGTAAAGGTTACGTGTGTTAAGGATGATGCCGGGGTTGTTCGTGCAGAGTTGTTTGGTGTGAAGATTGAGCAGCCATTGCCTGTGGAGAAGAAGGAGGGTGCGCTTGATAAGGTCAAGGCTGCTTTAGGTAAAAAGGATGAGAAGAAGGTTGGGTTTATAGAGAAGATAGATAGTGTGATAGAAAAAAAGGATAAGGAAGATAGTGAAGAGGTAGTGGTTCCTGCTCAGGTTTCTGATAGTGTTTTGTCAGCAGTTGAGAATGTTGCTGATATAAAAAATGTAGTAAAACCAAAAAAAGTAGCAAAGCCTAAGGTTTCAAAAAAGGAAGTAAAAAATCAATAAAGAAATAGTTTTTAGTCAGATGTTAAGTTCTTAGCTGGTTTTGTTGTGTCTGGCCGTGTTACTGTTTTTGTGTAATTTTTTGTGATGGTTTTGCCTTTTGGTGTTGTTACAGTTCTAGTGCCAGTAACTGTTTTTCCTGTGTCTGTTCGTGTCACTGTTTTTGTTTTTTCAACCTTTGCACCTTTTGGTGTGGTTATTCTTTTTTCAACACTTCTTCCAGTGTCTGTTTTAGTTACAGTCTTTGAGACCTGTGCTCCTCGCTTCGTTACCTTTGTTTTTGTAAATGTCTTTCCTAGTCCTCCAGTGCTGCTTTGTACATCTTCAACTGCAAATGCTGCTGCTGCGCTGATAAGGCTTAGTATTAATACTAAACTGATGACGTGTTTCATGGGTTTACCTCCACTGTTTTTGGTAGTCTTTTGATAGGCTTTGCGCGGATATTAGTCCTGATTGGTGAAGTAGGTGATTCGTCTTCTGTT
>CAZQZJ010000004.1:0-55566 GCA_964597775.1 uncultured Methanosarcinales archaeon | reverse complement strand
CATGATGATCTTACACTGGACAAATCAGCGAAAATGTAAATAGAGACGCTGATCTACGTAAGATTTATCCAGTAACTCTTAAACTGTGGTAACCATGGAACAAGTGCTAAACCATCCATGCAGCTGCGGAGGCAAACTCAAAACAAGTTTTTGCTCTGTTGAATTTTTTGGAATTAATTTTGGTGAACGAAAGTGTGAGGTATGTACTAAGTGCGGAAGTGAGTTTCTTGATGAAGAAACTTTGAAGGTAGTAGAGGATGAAGTCAAAAAGAAGAGAATCTTCGGTCTTCAGGAAGAAGTACATGCCACGAAATCTGGAAATTCTCTTGTATTTCGTATTCCTCCACAGATTGCAAAGTTTGCCAAGATCACTACCAAGACACGAGCGCGAATGTTCCCTGCTGATAAAGGACGAATCGAAATTGAACTGGTGTGAATCACTAAATATTCGTTCCACGTATGTACAGTGCTTCTACTCTCCATACAGCAAATATTCATCTGCGCGCTCATACACACATAGTTCGTTTGTAGAAAACCAGATCTTTATTTCTCGTTGCGCATTTTCTTTGGTATCTGATGCATGAACAAGATTTGCTACTGCGCGTCCTTTGTTGTCTGCAAGTGTGTAGGAGTCAAGTGAGTAGTCTGCTCTAATTGTTCCAGGCATTGCGTTTGATGGTGCTGTGCTGCCGATGATGGTTCTTACTTTTTCAATTGCTCCATGGCCTTCAAGGCACACAGCAACTGTTGGTGAGCTTTTGAGAAATTCTATTAGCATGTGTCGAACATCTTGGCCAATCTGGAGTGAAGTTTTTTCTATTCTTACTCCTTTTGATTTGTATGATTGAATTGTTTTTTCGCCAACTGAAAGCAGCCATGCTTGGTCATTTGTATAGTGTTGTCCGCTAATTGAGTCATCTGCTTGTATCATTTTAAGACCAATTATTTTAAGTCCTGTTTTTTCAAAGCGTGTGAGAATCTCGCCTATAATGCCGCGTTGTACTGTGTCTGGTTTGAGTAATACTAGGGTTTGTTCTTTCATATTGGTTTAGGAGAAGTTGTCGACTCTTCTGCTTGCTTAATTGCTTGTGATTGTGTTCCTTTTGCAAGGTGAAATGCCTTTGTCCATTTGAATTTTCGTGCTACCTTGCCATGTTTTATCAGGTAGGTTTTACATTTGAGTGAGTCAAAGTAATGTATTCGTCCGTCGGTTTGGGCATACAGCTCTCCAGTTCCTGGTCTGAGTGTTTTTCCGCAGAATGAGCAGGTTGGCATTTATGATCCTCCTCCTCTGCCGCCAGATTTGGTTAGTGGTCGAGCTTCGATCTCAGTTTCTCTGAGCATGAGGATGTCACTTACTTGGATTGGTCCTTTGACATTGCGTCTGATAACCTTGTCCCTGTCTCTGCCATCAAGAATGCGGACTCTGACTTGAATAGCTTCTCCTCTGGTGCCTGTTCGTCCGATGATTTCTTCAACCTTGGCTGGTATTGCTCGTGAAAAGACAACACCTCCTTTTTGTTCTTGGCGCTGATCTGGTTTTCGTTGCTCTTCTGCCATGGTTATGCTTTGAGTTCTTTGATGATTTTTTTAGCATCGCCTTCTTCAGTGATGGCTACTGCTGATGTTGGTATGGCAAGTCCGACAAGGTTGCCAAGTTCTTCCTTGGTTGGAATTTCAATGCATGGTATTGATTTTTCTTTTGCAAGAAGTGGTATGTGCATGATGATTTCTGGTGGGTTAACATCTTTTGCAATGGCTACGAGTTTCGCTGTTCCTCGTTCAAGCGCCTTTGTAGTTTCATTTGCTCCAATTCTAATTTTTCCTGAGGCCTTGGCAAGCTCAAGAGCTTCCATTCCTTTTTCCATATCTGCTTTGGATTGTTCTGCCATGGTGTAACTCCGAGGTTAGAATAATAACCTCAATCCCGCATGTGCGGTCATTTATCAAAGGTTAGTCAATGAAATAACAAGTCGTTTATAAATATTCCGAGATTTCAGTATTGTTCAAGCTGTAGATGAATCCTGAATGCTCCTTCTGTGTTTACGCAGTTTGTCTCTCTTTTCTTACCATCTTGGGCAAGAAATTCAATGGGGGTACAAATTGTACCCCAGTTCGAATTCAGGACAGGGTCACGGCTTCGCATCTTCTTGACATATTGCTTAGGATCAGCACTATCAGTAATAACTGATATAATGTCAAAGATAGAGAACCACTACTCATTATTGTGCCAAGTCCTCCTAATGTTCTTTCCCTGAAATACCACAATTGCGTTATTTGTGTCCATTTTTTATACATTCATAACTAACCATGCCCAACAAACGAGTTAATTCAAGTTCAAATTCTCTAGATACATCCGAAGCACAGCTCAACAAATCAGACATTACAGTTCTTAATGTGAAATAGAGTTGGTCTCTAGCACCCTGACTTAAATAGAAAACATTGACATAATCCTTTATTTCAGGCACTTTAATCTTAATTTCCAATGTCTCTTCTTCAATCTTTAAATCTGAATATTTTAAATGATTAAAAAATATCCCCCCTTTCATACACAAGGTATAATATTAAGTCTTTGTCAATATTTGGCTTTTAAATCGTAAATATTTCAGTAACCTCATCTTCAGGATTAGGGAAAATCCTCAAGAGTGTTTCTCACGTGTTGGGATAAGCATACTATTTGATGAAGGTTTAGATTGTGGTAATTGTTCTTGTCTAGTGCTTTGGTAGTATTCAAGTGCTAAAAGCATGTCTTGGGGACTGAAGTCAATGATTCCTTTTTTAGTAAAGAAGATGCTTGATGTTGCACTGTCCCACAATAGGAATCCGTGAAGTGATAGGTGTGGTCCTGATGTGATAATGAGTTGTGGTGGTACAAAATATGATGTGGATAATGCTTCTTTGATAGTTTCTTTTGTGATTTGTTCAGGGTCAAGTCTGCCAAGTTTTACTTGGCGTGCAATAATAGAAGCAGCATCAACAATCTCTGCTTGTCCATCATAGTGTACGCACAGGTTCAGAAAGAATGTGTCATGGTGTCTGGTGGCTTCTTGGAGTTTTTTAAGTGGTTCTACAAGTCGTGATGGTAAGTCATACCAGTGTCCAATAATAGTCACGCGTATACGTGCTGTATGAATAAGTTTCCATTGTGTAAGTGTTTTGACAAGGTCGATAAGATCATCAATGCGACTTGGTAGGTGTGCTGGGTTGATGCCTTGAGGAAGAGAGTAGATGCTAAGAATTGGGATGTTGAGTCTGGCCTGGGCATAGATTAGTTGAAGGATGTTCTTGGTTTTTAATTGTGGTTGTGCATGCGCATCTCGAAGGTATAAGCCTATATGTTTTGGCATAAGTCCTTTTTTTAGGGAGATCTTTGGTCTAAGAAAGTCAAGTAGGTTCATGATGGCTAAAGAAGCAGAACAATTATATATGTTGTTCGGATGTGTGTTGGTATGGAATTATTATTTATTGTGGCAGCATTGATTTTAGGTGTTGCTAGCCTTACTGATCTTAGAACTCGCGAGGTGCCTGATTGGCTTAGTTTTGCTGGAATTGCTGCAGGTTTGGGAATACGTTTGATTGAATCAGCTTCCAGTCTTACCTGGTCTCCTCTTATTGCTGGCGTGTTTGGTTTTGGTTTTGCTTGGGTACTTGCAACTGCCTTGTTTTATCTTGGCCAATGGGGTGGTGGTGATAGTAAAATGCTTATGGCATTGGGTGCACTCTTTGGTTTGGAGTGGTCTGTATTTTCCTTTTCAGTGAGTTTTTTGGTAAATCTCTTGTTTGTTGGTGGAGTATATGGTTTATTTTGGATGGTGACGCTTGCACTACGTCATATTCAAAAGACAAGAAAGGCTTTTGAAAAGTTAGAATCCCAGCATAATATGGTTATTGCAAAGGTTATTGCTCATCTTGTTAGCACAATATTGCTTGTTATTGCGTATCTAAGCAGAGCATCAATATGGTGGTTTCCTTTAGTACTTGCTGCAGTATTATCACTTGGTTCGTATTATTTGTTTCTCATGTTACGCTCAGTTGAGGCAGTGTGTTTTTTAAAAAAGATGCCAGTGTCTGAGCTAACTGAGGGTGATTGGATCTATAAGGATGTAAAAATAAAGAGGATGTACCTATGTGGTCCTAAGGATTTGGGGATTTCAAAACAGCAGATTATGCTTCTTAAGAAATATAAAATTAAGGATGTGCTTGTTAAGAGTGGTATTCCCTTTATTCCAAGTTTTTTAATTGCTTTTGGTGTAACTCTTGCATTTGGCAATCTGGTGTTTTTACTATTGTAGCTCTAATGGATAGCTAGTTTTTTAAATCTTGGAATGAAAATGATGCTATGACTAAAGTATTGGTTACAAGTTATACAAATCCTGATCTTGATGGAGTCTCTTGTATGGTTGGGGTTGCAGAATTACTTAAAGCACAGGGTGTTGATGTGACTGCTACCATGTTTGGTGATCCTTTAGAAGAGGTAAAATGGATTGCTAAAACTTGGGGATGTGTACTTCCAGAACAGATTGATCCTTGTTTTGCTGATGAGATTATTTTAGTAGATACATGTGATCTGATGCATCTTGATTCGCGCATTGATCCTTGTAAGGTTGTGGAGATTATTGATCATAGAGTGGTAACAGACAAGCTTGCTTTTCCAAATGCCAGGTTTCAGATTGAGTTGGTTGGTGCTGCAGCTACATTGGTTGCTGAACGTTTCCAAGTAGCAGGACACACACCTACTCTCCCTACTACTATGTTGCTCTATGCTGCGATTGTTGATGGTACACTTCATTTTTTGACATCCAACACAACAGATCGTGATAAAAAGGCAGCAGACTACTTGGCATCTATTGTGAATATTCCGTCATCTTTTGTGCATGATTTGTTTGATTGTAAATCAGATCTTGCAGGTTCAAAACTTTCAAAACGTCTTGTTGATGATTTAGCTGTGAAAAAAACAATGGGTAGGATGCTAGGAATTGCTCAGATTGAAACAGTGGATGTTGCATCCCTTATCCCAAAGAGGTTGGATGAGATTCTAGAAATACTAGTAATGATAAAAACAGCTGAACACGCAGATGCTATCTTTTTGAATATCTTGGATATCTCAAATCAGCAGAATATGATTGTTTGCGATGATCCTGATATGAAATTATTGCTAGAGGATCTGCTTGGAGTTCAGTTCCATGATAAGGTAGCTCTACGAAATGGCCTTCTTCTTCGCAAGCAGATACGTCAGTTGTTAGTATAATATTATTTGTACGTTGTAAGCCTTATGGTATGCGTCCAAGTTGTCTAAGTTGATAATCCTCCTCAATCTCTTGCTGCGCAGTTTCCTTTATTTCTGGTTTTGTTTCTTCAAGAGGTGTTGGTTTTGTGCTTGCAAATGCTCCGATGTATTTTGCTTCGTCTTTTAGTTTAGTCTCAAGTTCTGTGAGTTCTTGTGTAGTGATTTGTTTTGGTTGCCAGGAAAGTGGGAGATTATCCCCTTCCTTTCTTGGAATAATTGATATGCTAACATGTGGCTGTTGTTGTCCTGCTGGAATCCCGTTTTGTACAAGGATGTTTGTTCCACTGGCTTTAAGTCCTTCAAAAATTGCTGTGGATATAGTGTTTGCCGCAGTAAAAAGATCGCTTACAATCCAGTCAGGAACCATTTCAAGAATAGTGAAATGCTCTTTTGGTGCAACAATGACATGCCCGATTATTGCAGGTTTTGGAGCTAGCATAGCTATAGTAGTATCATCTTCAAAGATGATGTTGTGCTGATTCTTGATTTGTTGACAAAGGCTGCAGTCTGTCATGTTCTAAGTAGGAGATTGGCTATTTCGTCAAGTCCTTTTTTTGAGTTTTGTTCAAGAGGTATCTTTTTGGGTATTATCACAGGTTGCTCATTATCTGCTTCATCTAGTTGCTCTTTGGTCTGAGGTGCAGTGTCAGGTTTTTGTGCTTGAATTACTGCCTGGATAATCTTTGGTAGGAGCTGGAGAATCCTTTGTTCATCCTCTTGTCTAAGTGTGATTGCTGTAGGATTAAGCCCAAGATTATCATGTTCTTGGCGTGGAATAACATGGATCATGAAGTGTGGTGCCTTTTGTCCTGCTGCTGCTCCATTAGCTACAAAGATAGTAGAGCCACCTGCGTTAAGAACGCGAAGGCAGGCATGGGAAAACGCCTTTGCTACCATAAACAGGTGTTGTAGTGATTTTTTTGGGATTTGTGGCATTACCATATAGTGTTCTTTTGGAATGATTAATACATGTCCTGGTGTTGCTGGAAAGATATCAAGCACAACAATGCATGTCTCATCTTCATACACTGTTTTTGAAGCCTGGGATCCTGTGATGATTTTACAAAAGATGCATTGTTGTTTCTGGAACTCACGAAGTTCTTCAGGTGACATCTTAGCTAATTTTTCCTCAAACTCTTTGCGCTCAAATGCTTCGACTGATTCTGACATAATGACTTTTTTGTTTTGGGGTAATAAAAGACTTTCTTTTCTAATTATATCAAATCACTTTAATTATAGGATATTTTTCCCAGATTAAAGTGATTTGATTATTAGGAAATAACCTTACTTTCATTTTTGAAATATCCTAAAATTAAGGTTATTTCCTATAGTTAATACTTTATAGTTGGAGATAGTATCGATTATATCATGATTAATTTCAAGAAGAACAATTTAGATAAGTCAAGTTCACCTTATTTGTTACAACATAAAGATAATCCTATCTATTGGCAGGAGTGGTCAAGTGAAGTGCTTGAGTATGCAAGAAAGAATGACAAGATTCTATTTGTGTCAGTAGGGTATGCAACGTGTCATTGGTGCCATGTAATGGCAGCTGAGGCATTTTCTGATAAAGACGTGGCTGATTTTCTTAATGCTAATGTTGTCTCGATTAAGGTTGATAAAGAACAACGACCAGACATTGATAACTATATGATTTCTTTTATACAAGAAACTCAAGGACAAGGTGGTTGGCCTTTGAATGTATTCCTTACACCAGATGCAAAACCGTTTGTTGCTGTAACCTATATACCTATTGAACCTCATTATGGCTTATCAGGATTTCTCGATTTATTGCGCAAAGTGAAAGAGGCTTATGAAAGGTATAAAGGAGAAATTCAGAGATATCTTCCTCTTATTCGTGAAGAACAATCTGTTGAAGAGCAGGATATTGTTCAGATCATCAAGGATAGTTTTTTTAAGAATGGATTTGGATCAGGTGTCCAGTTTCCACCACATAATACGTTATTATTCTTATTGAGTTATTATGAAAATAATAACGATAACGAAATTAAAAAAATCATTGAGAATATTTTAGATGTAATGATGATGCGTGGATTGCATGACCATCTCCAAGGAGGATTCTTTCGTTACTGTACAGATGCCTCGTGGACTATCCCTCATTTTGAAAAGATGCTGTATGATCAAGCAATGCATGTATGGGTTTATGGTGTAGCGTATAAAATTCTAAAAAAGCCCGAATATAAGACCATTGTGGAGAAGATCATCATCTGCCTCGAAGATACATACGCGCATGATGGGTTGTATTATACAGCGCATGATGCAGATACAAATCATCAAGAAGGTAGGACTTATTTGTGGGATAAAGAAGAATTGAGCAAAGAGCTAAGTACGTCAGAATATAAACAGTTTGTAGAGCTGTATGAGTCTGAGAATAACTTTGAGGGAAGAATCCACATTATCAAAAAGAACAATCTTTTTCTTAATGAGACTGAAAAGACATTATTGCAAATACGCAACAAACGAGAACAACCATTTACAGATAAGAAATTTCTTACAAGCTCTAATGCATTGATTGGAATTGGATTGATAATAGCATATAGAAGTCTTGGTGATCAAGTGCTAAGACAAAAGGCAATTGCGTTATTCGAAAATATCTTGGAAAAACACTACCACCATGGAGTCTTATATCACAGTTCTTATGATGGGAAACTCCAGAGTGGCGAATTTCTTGAAGACTACGCTGCTATATTACTCTATGCAACCTATATGTATGAAGAGACTGGTGAATATAAGGACAAAATTGAAGAGTTGTATAGTAAATTATGCGAATTTTATGTCAAAGATTGGATTGAAAGCAGGAGTGATGATTTTATGATGATTCTAGCACAGACCACTGATCATCCAACACCTTCAAGTGCTTCTTTGGCAGAAATGGCACAACTAAGGGCTTGTATACTATTAAGAAAGCCCTATTCGCCTATGAAGTATAAACAGTCATTACAGCATGATTTTTTTAATCTGATGGCATTTGTAAGCAAAGGAAATTGGCATGTACTGCATACTCCTCATAAAATTGAGTGGAACCATCTGCCTTCAAACTGTATACAGATTCGTGATGCGAGAATACTCGATTGTTATAAACAAAAATGCTTAGAGTACAATGATGTGTCAGAGTTGCTAGCATCGTTATAATGAAGAACTACCATTTAGCTTACAAAAACATTCTCTTCGAGATGTTCTTTAGTTATGAGTTTTTTCATGTTTGGATTAATTCCTCTGCTTTGTTGATAAATGATTTGACTTTTTGCGTGTAATAGTGGATGGTTTTATCCGCGAAATTCACCTTTGATTCATAGCTTGCCTTATGCCTTCATTTTATATATGCTAATACCAGTTAGATTACATACTTTACCAATTTTTGGTAAGGTTATACCAGATTTTGGTGTATTATGCTTTAACCTCAACAGGAACTCTTATTTTTCCAGACATTAATCTTGGTATTTATTTTACTATTTCTTTCAGCTTTTGGTACATCATCTTTGTAAATTCTATGACTTTTTCTGCATAAATTCTGTCAAGCTGTGTTCCATAATAAAGCATTCCATTCCTGAAAAATCTCATTTGGTCGGTAAATTGCACTTCTCTCTCATCAAAGCCCAAAATTCTCATGTAAGAAACTTCAGCTTCATGTGCTCCAAAGCCAGATGCATTATATCCCTCCAAGAGCATTCTTGCCCGTATTAATTCCATCAAAATATCATAGCAGGTTTTTACAAAAGCATTTGCATTAGCATCATTTAATTTTATCTTTTGCATCATCTCTAATAAATTGTTATAGCTGTTTTCAGATTCTTTAATCAGGAATTCTGCTCTGGATTTGTCTATGCTTTGTTTTTTAACAATATTCTCCTTTATGAAATCATCAAATTCTCTTATTGCTCTCATAATTCAACTCCGCCAGCGAGCATAATCCCATTGCATAAGTTCTCTTTTAGATGCTTATGAATGTTTTTGAACGAGTCATAAAAATTGAGGTTTATCCGCCTTTCAAGCTCTTTTTCGTATTTTGTTATATCTATCTGCTTATCCTTCCTGCCGATTACTGCAATATCTATGTCTGAATTAATAATGTCCTCTCCTCGGGAATAGCTTCCGAATAATATTATTGCCGCTCCCGCAAACTCTTTTTCTAAAAAATCAGCCAGTCCTATCTCATATACCTGCTTTAAATTGTCTGTCATTTTTAATTGCATTGCTTTATAATTATCCCTGTTTAATTCAATAGACCATCTTTTTGTTTCCTTGTCCTGCATTATTTTGATGAGGGCTTTTTTTTCCAAGTCAGGCAGAGCCTTCATAACTGCCGGCGGTGATACTTCCAAATAATTTGCAATTTGCCTCTGGTTTAATGACTTCCCTGCTTTTACAAATAATAGCCTTAAAATCTCCTGCTGGAGTATTGTTAACTTAAGTTTATATATATTTACCATAGTTAATAGATATTTACTGTAGTTTATATATGTTTTGGTTTTGAACTGTTTTAACTGGAACTCTTATTTTTCCTGATATTAATCTTGGGAGGAGGGAGTCGCTGATTTGGGAGAGATTTTGAGATTGGACTAGATTATTGTATGTCCTAATGAAAATCAATCCTATAATTTTACTAAACTCATGCAGAATTTTGTCTGAGGGGAGAATAAATTTCATATTTTTTAGTGTTTCTTGATTAACACTTTGTAATGTTGTTCCAACTGCAAAATTCGATAAACTTTCTTTTAGTCCTTGCATAATCTGAAACATATACAGATAATTATTCGGATTATTTAGCCTATAACAAATACTGAACCCAGAGTAAATTACTTTATCTAAGTTTCCAAGAACCAATGAAACTTCTCAATAACAATAAAGTTGAACGTTATCATAATGAATTCAGAGAATTTGATAAAGTAAGAAGAGGATTTAAGTCAGATGAAACAGCACAGCAATGGAGTGATGCCTTTAGATTTTATCACAACTTCATTAAGAAACACATGGCTCTCAATGGAGCAACACCTTCTCAGATAGCTGAAATTGACATCAAATTAGAAAGAAACAGATAGTTGAGCTTACTAAAACAAAGTCTTAATCACCCGAATACTACAAAAAAGGAGGTAATATTAAAATGACCCTTTAATACGACAGAGAACAAAATCGCTACATTTAAATATGAAAAATCTGGGTTTAGTGTGTGAGAAAGAGGATGACCATGAACAAACGTGGAGTTTCACCATTAGTTGCGACATTAATTCTTATTATGTTCTCGATTGCATTAGGTACGTTAGTGATGAATTGGGGAAAGGCTTATATTGAGCAGCGTGCAGAATTTGTCTTAGGTGCAAATACTCAGCCAGTGAGTTGTGATACTGTTTCAGTAGGGATTATTAAGGTTGGAGGTCAGCAACAAGTCTGTGTTGATCCAGTGTCTTCTATGCTCCGTGTTGATATTGAGAATGGTGCGCTTTCAATAGTTGATAATCTGCAGTTGCGTATTGTTGGATCTCAAGAGGTGTTGACTGTGGAAAAGGCACTCCCAAGTCAGCTTGCAAAGGGTGCTGCTGCTACGATTAGGTATCAGTATGCTGCAGCAGATATGATTAAGCAAGTTAAGTTGATTCCATATATGGCTGTTAATGAGTTGCCGCGATTATGTACTGAGAAATCTATTGTTGTAGATGGGCCTATTAGGTCGTGTTAGTTGCAAAGAGTTTTGCAAGCACATCAGTGGTGTAGAGCATCATGGCATGAGCCTGTGCCTGGGTTGGCTGGAATGGTTCTTGTTTTTTGTGGACTGCAAATACGCGTACTTGATTGATAAGATGGATTTGGTTGGTTAGGCCAGGATCAAATACTACTTGTTTTTCAGCAAGTTTTGCAATAAGGTTGCCTAATCCGATTCCAGGGCTTTTTTCAAGTGCATCCTGTCCAGTAACCTCAAAGTATTTTCTGTGTAATGCTGTTTCAAGAATACGTCCGCATAGGATTGTGACTGATCGATAGCACTTGTTTGCATAGCATTTTTCCATTTCATTGATATCTGCAATAAGATCGCCACGAACTTCTGTAGGTAGGGATTTGATGATTGGTTGGCGCTCAGAATGTTCTTGATGTCCAGGTTTTGAAAACCGTGGGATAAGTGAGTCTGCTTCTGGAATATCTAGCACATCAGTGATTGTCCAGATCTTATCAAGTTCTTTGCGCATCTGGGAAGCATTGCGTGTTGGTAGTGTTGTTATTAGTTCGATGATGGTTGTGATTGGTTTTGCATTGCTTGAGTTGTGGATTGTAAGTGCGTGAAGATGTGTTGCTTGGGTTTTGAGGCTGTCAAGTGAGGCATAGTAGTTTCGTTTAAGATATTCCCTGCGTGAGTCTGTATAGTCAGTTACAGATGGAGAAAAGTCTTCAGAAAGATCAACTCCTTCTTTTTCAAGATCAAAGGCTGTAGTGCGGAGTCGTAGGATTTGTCGTTTGAATTCATCGATCATGCTTAGCATAGATTAGAAGGAGTTTTTAAAGACTATGATATTGTTTTATTTCAGAATTTGGTTCAATACCCCGCAGCTCTGCTATGGTTGCACAACACGATTCTGAAATTATATCAAATCACTTTAATTATAGATATTTTTCCAAGGTTAAAGTGATTTGATTATTAGGAAATAACCTTACTTTCGTTTTTGGAATATACTAAAATTAAGGTTATTTCCTATAGAAATTGCCTGTTGCGAAGCGAGAAAACTGACCAATACCCCACAACTTGCTGCGGAGTGAGCAAAGCAAAGGGTGGGATGGTCAGTTTTCAGGCAACTTCTTTATTCCATGTTTACGTTGTGAACACAGCAATAGGTCATTGGATGTTTGGTAGCGTGGCTAAGATAGTTGTTCATAAAAAATTTATAAACGCGCTGTCTCCATTTATGAGCTACTGTTACGTTACGATCATTTGATTGCGGTTTTTCAAGACTCACAGTTGCGATGTTAAGTATAAGGCCTGATGTTTTAAGAAATTCGATAAGGTCATTACCAAGATTTTTGGTGCGCCACAGCTTAGGTTTGTCATTTCTAAATGGTCTGAATCGTGATGCGTCTATTATCTCTGATTGGCTTGTGTAGATTGTCACGCGTGGTGATGGATGTGTGCTAATTGTTGGTCTGCCAATCCCGTGTTCATAACCTACTTCTTCGCCTTCAAGGTATTTTGTGATAGCACTATGAAGTATGTAGTCTGTAGTGTATGAAACCAGGTAACCATAGCAGTTTCGTGGTTGTCTTGCTATAGCAGCCATGAGCATGGTATTGTTTGCAAAGAGGATTGACTTGTCAAGTGTGTTATAGATGTTGTTAGTAAGAGAATAGTGCGCGCATACAAGTGTGGTAATATAGTGTGGTTGTACTTTTGTAGGTATTGGTTTTCGGAGTTCTGTTATGAGTTGTTCAAGTGTGTACGATCTTGTCTCTTCTCGAAGAGCAAGAGTATTTTGAGCAGCCAACTTGTTATAATCATCCTGCATATATGGTCAAGGCTGGTTTTTTGTTGTAAGTTATAAATGTGTTGTAAAAAATGCTAAAAGGCTTTGTTGATTTTTTATATCAGAGAGAAGTGCGCTGTGCTTAAGAATGTAGTTGATATCAACTCCAAATTGTGCTGCGTATGTTCCAGCTATGTTTATGGCTTCTGTTATACTGCTAAGATATGTTGGTTTTGTGCAGAGTGTTGCTCGTGTTGCTTCTCTTACAACCCATACTCCAAGTGGTGTTTTGTACTCAGGTGTGATGAAAAGAAATGCTAGGACTCGTGCTGATTTTCTGATAGTGTTCAGGTGTTGGGTAATGGCTGTTCTGCATGCGTAGTAGCCGCCAACTGTTTCAGATGCATAGCTAGATCTGCCATAAATAAACTCATGATCTGTGGAATAGGTTATTGGTGTGGTTCCTGTTGTGATTTCAAAGAGTTCATAGCTCCATGGTCCTGGAAATGTGATGATAAGAAAGTAATTGCCAAGATACCCGCCAAAATAGGTTGCGTATGATGCCTCTGGGTAGTCTTGGAGTTTGGTGATAAGGTGTTTGCTAATAATATCATCAGTTGCTGTAATACTCCAGCGTGTGGGTACGAGTTTTCTATTGATTGTTGTGCCAATATTCCCAACAGAAAGCAGACGTGTAAGCATGGTTTCATCATATCCTTTAGTATAAAGATAAGTTAGTGCCTCTGTTGTTTTACAGTCTGTGTCATAGACAATTTTTTCAATAGCTGCAGGTACATGTGGATTAGAGGTTATTCGTGCATGATTAAGTTCAGCCTTAGGTCCATGTGGGGCATTGTATTGATATGATAAAAAGCTGAGTTGTGGGATTTTTTTAAGCGTGATTTCAACATCTGCTGGTTTGGATGCCATGCTCACCTCTTGTATAAGGGAAAGCATGCTGGGTTTTGATTTTATGTGGGCTATTAATCTTGAATTAATAAGAGCTGCTCGAAGGTTGATGATGTTCTGGCTAGAGTATTGTTCTAATCCCCAGTATCGTGGTGCATCATGTTTCCATGCATCAGGATGCTGTTGTGCTGGTGAAAGTATGCCAATTCTAATATGTGGATATCCTACTGATCCAATAAATGGTGCAACTGCTGATCCTTGAAATTGTGTTTTTAGTAGTGGTTTAATTGCGTAGAGTTGTTTTGTAATATGGTCGCGATCTTTGATATGAAGATATGGCATAAATAAGATATAGTAAGACAGATTTAAAATGGTTTCATTTGTTTCATACTCCGCCGCTTGCCAGACTGAGTGGTTTTTCAAATGAATACAAACTTGATGCGGAGTATGAAACATTGAAAACTCCCATTATACTAATAGATACCACGCTGCTTGCGACGGTTGGGAGTTTTCATTTAGTCGTAAGTTTTATATAACATCTTTTGGTTCTGCGAATGTATGTCTACACTTGTCATAACTTTTCCTGATCATTCCAAGCATGATTATCCTGTGGGTATTACTGGTTTAGAGATTGCAAAGTCAATTGGTGCGCGTTTGGCTAGGGATGCTGTGGCTATTAAGGTGAATGATGAATTAATGGATTTGTTTGCGTCATTGCACAGCGATGCGCGTATTGAGATTGTGACATTTGCTTCTCCAGATGGAAAAGATGTGTTTCGTCACAGCACAGCTCATGTGTTTGCATATGCAATTCAGGAATTATATCCACAGGCAAAGAATACAATTGGCCCTGCAATTGAAGATGGGTTTTATTATGATTTTGATGATCTTCCTATTACTGAGGCTGATTTTCCAAGGATAGAAGCTAAGATGAAGGAGATTGTGCAGCGTAATGAACAATGTTCACGAAAAGAGTTGACTCTTGATGACGTAAAGCATTTGTTTTTGCATAATTTGTACAAGGTTGAAATGGCATCTGAATTTGCACTTTCAGGAGGTAAGTTGTCAGCATACCAAATTGGTGATAGTTTTATTGATTTGTGTAGGGGTCCTCATCTTCCTTCAACAGGTTATGTTAAGGCGTTTAGACTTACGCAAGTTGCAAAGGCATATTGGCGGGCAAATCCACACAATAAGCAGCTAACAAGGGTGTATGGTATTTCATTTCCTTCGCAAAAAGAGCTTGATGAGTATATTAGACTGCGTGAAGAGGCAATAAAACGTGATCATCGTCGATTAGGTAGGGAACTTGATTTGTTTATGATGCATGAGCTTTCTCCTGGAAATGTCTTTTTTTTCCCAAATGGCACAGTAATCTACAATGAACTTGTTGCCTTCTTGCGAATGGAGTATCATAAGCGTGGTTATGCAGAAGTAATTACTCCTGTTATTTTTGATCGTCAATTATGGGAAACCTCTGGTCACTGGGATCATTATAAGGAGCATATGTTTCTTACAACTCTTGAAGATAGGGAGTTTTCTCTTAAGCCTATGAATTGTCCAAGCCATGCTTTAATGTATAAGGCTCATGCACATAGTTATCGTGAGTTGCCTATTCGTCTTGCTGATTTTGGTGTTTTACATCGCAATGAGCTTAGTGGTGTGCTTGGTGGTCTTATGCGTGTGAGGAAATTCCAACAGGATGATACACATATTTATTGTACATCAGAACAAGTTGAGCAAGAGATTCTCGATCTTTTTGATTTTATTAAGAAGGTTTATGCACAAACCTTTCATTTTGAGTATCGTATGGAGTTATCTACGCGGCCAGAGAAGTTTCTTGGTGATGTAAAGGTTTGGGATGCAGCTGAGTCTATGTTGCAGTCTGTACTTGAGAGAAATAAGATTGATTTTAAGATTAATCCAGGTGATGGTGCTTTTTATGGTCCAAAAATTGATTTGCATGTAAAGGATGCTATTGGTAGGTCTTGGCAGCTTGCAACTATTCAACTTGATTTTAATCAGGCTCAGCGTTTTGATTTGTCATATGAAGGTGCTGATGGCAAAAAGCATAGGCCTGTTGTTATTCATCGTGCAATTCTTGGTTCGCTTGATCGTTTTATTGGCGTGCTTATTGAGCATTATGCTGGCAAGTTTCCGCTTTGGATTAGTCCACGTCAGGTGCGTGTGCTCTCTGTTTCAGAGCGAGCTGAACACTATGCCAATATAGTTGTTGATGAGTTGCGTAATGCAGGCTTGCGAGTGTGTGCAGATACGCGTAGTGAGACTATTGGTAAAAAGATTCGAGAAGCTCAGCTTGAGCAGTGGAATTATATCTGTGTTGTTGGAGATACTGAGGTTCAGAATAAGAGTGTTAATGTGAGAACACGAGATAATGTTGTTCATGGAGAATGGTCAATACCAAAACTTCTTGAAACGCTTAAGGCTGAGGTTGAATCTCGAAAATGACATACTCCCAAAATAAATTTAGCTAAAGCTGGGGTTTCTTGGAACTCTGTTCCAAGAATTTGGGAGCTGTGCTTCCAATTTTCTCACTTAAAAAGTAGTAAGAACTGTGGCGTTATTAAGAGAAAATTCGTTTAATGTTCATCTGCGGCTAACTTAAACGAATTTTGATTTGTTTCATACTCCGTCGCTTGCGGTGACTGAGTGGTTTTTCAAATGAATACAAACTTGATGCGGAGTATGAAACATTGACAACTCCCCTATACTAATAGATACCACGCTGCTTGCGGCGGTTGGGAGTTTTCATTTCTCAAATGGGTTCATACCACGATGCTCTGCATCAGATATATTTACTCATTTGAGATTAAAAAATACCCCTGGGCTCTGCCCAGGTTGGGATTTTTTATTCATAATATAGGCAATCATTCCTGCAGCAATAATTATCATCCAGAATATTCGTGATGAAATGATCTTTAAAACTAGCAATGTAATATTAAGTAGAAGAATAATGATGACAAGCACTGCTATTAACTTGATTGCTGTTATTTTCATAGTGATTCAGCTGTCATTGTAAGTAGTCGATTCCCTACTTCTGCCATTTTTTGTGGTGGTTGAATTAGGCTAATTCTTATGTAGTTATCTTGGGCATCTCCAAAAAATATGCCTGGCATGGCAAGAACTCCTTGTTGAATATAGAATTCTTCGCAGAATCTTTGACTTTTCATACCTGATGATGATATATCAACATAGCTAAAGATGCCGCCTTGCGAAGATACTGCAACAACGCGTGTGTTTTTGTGTATGATATCCTCAAATGCATGGGCTCGTTCTTCGTAACGTGCTGCTTGTTCTTTTGTAAACTCTCCAAGGTCTGCTAGTCCTGCTAGCACGCCTCGTTGAAGTGGAAGTGCTGCACAAGTAAGTAGTCCCCAACATATGTTTTTAAGTGATTTGTAGACTCGTGTGTCTTTAACAGCAAGTGCACTGATGCGCCATCCACATACTGCAAGCGATTTTGAAAATGAGAAGATTTCAATGGTTTGTTCAAGTGCTTTTTTACTAACAGATGCAAATGGCGTGTATGTCTCTGTGCTTCTCATGTAATCTCTATATGCTTCATCAGAAATAATACCAATGTTCCATTCATGTGCACTATCTGCAATGCGTTTCATCTCTTTTGGATTGATGATTCTTCCACTTGGATTATTTGGTGAGTTAAGCAGGATGCCTGCTGATCCATTTCCAAGAAAACTATCAATGGTTTCTGCTCTAACATCAAGCCCAGATGGTGATTTCCACCTAACATCTAGAATATTGGCAATCTCAGTATAACCTGCCCAGTATGGTTGTGGTATGATAATGTTTTGACCTTGATTGCAGAGTGTATACATTGCTGCTGCAATAGCAAAGCGTGATCCTGGCATGATAAGTATTTCAGAAGCTGTATATGGAAGATCGTACTTTGTTTGAAGTAATGATGCTACTGCATTGCGAAGATCGCGATCACCTTCTCCTGGTCCATAGCCATTGTAGTGTTCCTTAAATGCTGTTGTTGCTCCTATAATAGCAGATATCGGTGGGTCTTCTTTTGGTTCTCCTACACTAACGTCAATACGTAACTCTTCTGAAACTCTGCATTCCAGGGTTTTTGCATGTTCTTTGAATCCATGGATCTTATTAACAGGAAGATCTCTTCCACGTAGTGATAATGCTATTGACATAATTGCTAATAACCTGCAATATCTTTTAAAGATTTCCATTAAAAAATGCTTAATCTCAACCTTTGGCCAACTTAAGTTTTTGTACCAAGAATACTACTTGGTCTTAGCATAGCGAAAGATACGTAGGGGGTTCAAAAGTGGTGCTCCCCTTTTTTCATCCATCTTTATTAATCTCATCTTCTCCAATGAGGTATATGCCCCTAAATCAGTGTATTTTTGATGCACATTCTCATATTGGTATATTTGGATCTCAGTATTTGAAAGGTAGGGATATTACAATCTTTGAGGGTTGTGAGGTTGCCTCAGTTTCTGATCAGCTTAATCATATGAAATCCAAGGGTATCACTACTGCTGTGGTTGTTCCTCATTATACCCCAGATCTGCATTATCCTTTTGATGTTCTAAATCCATTGGTGCTTGATGCTGCACAACATGATGGTATCCTTGGTGGATTATGGGTTAATCCAATGCCGGATTGTGTAGAACAAACACTGCATGTTCTCAAGCTTCTTGATGCAAGACCACATGGCATTGTTGCGCTTAAGCTGAGTCCAACATCATGGCAGAGTATGTATAGTCCTAATCCTGATTCCTGGTCTGGGGTCTTTAAGTCTTGTATGTTGCAGATTATTGAGGCTGCACAGAAGTATGATTTGGTGTTGCATATGCATACAAGTGATGGTAGGGCTTCTATTGCAAAGTATGAGAAGTTTGTTGAGCAGTTTGGTGCTAATACAAAGATTCAACTGGTTCATATGGGTGCAAATGCTGCTGGAGTATTCTGGCTTGTTCCACGTTTTGGTGATTGGGTGCGTAAAGGTTATCAGGTGTATGCAGATACATCGTGGTGTATTGATTTTGGTCCTGATTTTATGGTTCGTGAATTAAACAAATCCTGTCCTCAAGCACTTGATCGTATCTTGTTTGCCTCAGATCATCCTTGGGGTAGGTTTGAGGTTGAGGTTGCTAAGGTATTAGCAATTAATTGTAGTGAGGAGATTAAGCAGAAGATCCTTTTTGAGAATGCTGCTGCGTTATATAAAAAATAAAGAGCAATGCTTTTAATCTCTGATTCTGATAAAAATCAGCATGTCAAAGCTGCTTTCACTTCATGCTCGGGAGATTCTTGATTCGCGTGGTAATCCAACTATAGAGGTTGCTGCGACAACACAGTATGGTGTTGTACAGGCTTCTGTTCCTAGTGGTGCATCAACAGGCAAGTATGAGGCTTGTGAATTGCGTGATGGTGGCAAACGGTATAATGGCTTAGGGGTTTTGCATGCAGTAAAGAATGTGAATCAGATCATTGCGCGCAAGCTCAAGGGTGTGGATGTTACAAAGCAGGTGGCAATTGATCAATTGCTTTGCAAGTTGGATAAGACAAATGATAAACATCGATTGGGTGCAAATGCTATTCTTGGCGTTTCACTAGCTTGTGCAAAGGCAGCTGCTCTTTGTAATGGCATTCCTATCTTTAAACATGTGATGTCACTTTCTGGAGCAAAAAAGCCGCTGTTGCCTATTCCTGTATTCAATGTAATTAATGGAGGAGCTCATGCTGGTAATGATCTTGATTTTCAGGAGTTTATGCTGATTCCAGTTGGTGCTAAAACATTTGGTGAGGCATTGCAAATGGGTGCCCAAACCTATCATATGCTTAAAAATATGCTTCGAGAATCATATGGAAAGACTGCGATTAATCTTGGTGATGAAGGTGGTTTTGCTCCTCAATTAAAAGATCATCGTGAGCCTATCAAGTTGTTGTTAGCTGCAATTGAGCATGCAGGGTATGATGGTAAGATAAAGCTTGGGATAGATTGTGCAGCTTCCCAGTTTTATCAAAAAGGATTGTATCATTTTGAAGGTAGGGGTGTTTCTTCAGAAGCATTGAAGAATCTGTATACTGATCTTGTTGAGGAGTTTCCTATTGTGAGTCTAGAGGATCCATTTTCTGAGGATGATTTAGATGGATTTGCAGATCTAACGCAAATTATTGGAAAGAAATGTCAGGTTGTTGGTGATGATCTGCTCACAACTAGTGTTCAGAGGATACACAAGGCTGTGCAAAAGCGTGCGTGTAATGCCTTGCTTCTTAAGCCTAATCAAGTTGGTACACTTACTGAGGCACTTGAGGCATATCAAGTAGCCTCAAAAGCCAATTGGAAGGTTATGGCAAGTCATCGATCTGGTGAGACTAATGATCCATTTATTGCACATCTTGCAACAGGGATTGGCTGTGGTCAATTAAAAGCAGGTGCCTTGGCAAGAGGTGAGCGTGTGGCAAAGTATAATGAGCTTTTGTATTTGGAAGAGTGTTATCATCTCAGATTAGCTTCTTGGAGATAAGTTGGTAAATAAAGAAAGTGCTTCCTGATGGAGTTTTTTATTTGTGGCAAGCAGATTCATATGTTCAGTTGTGATATTTTCCCACCATGCTTTCCCTGTGTGATCAGTTACAACTCCACCTGCTTCTTCAACAATAAGTGCAGCAGCTGCATAATCATATGGTTTAAGTGTGATGTCAATATAGATGAGAGCATTGCCTGCAGCTATGGCATGTAGGTTAGCTGTTGCTGCTCCAATGATTCTGTTTTTCATCCCTCTTTTTTCCAGATCAAGAATTGCGTGTGAAACTTGAGCAGACATTTTGTAAAAGTAGGGTGGCATTAAGAATAGCCCACCTTGGAATGTGGTTGCGCTTGAGACCCGAAGTGTTGTGTTGTTGCACCATGCCCCTTCTCCTTGTTGTGCCCACATAAGCTCTTTAGTTACTGGCATATAGACGACACCAATAAGAGGTCTTTGCTTGTAAAAAAGTGCAATAGATACTCCCCAAAGTGGGATGTGATAAGTGAAATTTGATGTTCCGTCGATTGGATCAATGTACCAGTAGTAGTCTGATGTGTGATCAAGAATACCATATTCTTCTGAGTATATAGAATGGTCTGGAAATCGCTTTGAGATGGCATTTATGATGATCTTTTCACATGCAAGATCAGTTGTGGTTACGATGCTTTCTTTATTTTTTAGATGAGAGATTTCTACATGTCCATAATCCTTGTTGCATCTTTCTCCTGCAATGACTGCAAGTTCCTTAGCAAAATCAAGATAGTTATTCACAATATTCTAATAATACTGCTGTATTATTAAGTCTTTGTTTGTTATGCTCGATTGGAAATCCTCTTTGGTGTCGTCTGTTTTCATAGGGTATATCCAAGTACACAAAAGAAATAATTAAACTCTCTATAAGGTGTCTTAGTGTAAATATCCTCAACTACCTTTTTAAAGCACATCTACAAGACAACAATTATGTCCTTTGCAACAATACGACCAATTGAGCGCGCTGATGCTCTTATTGATGTAGCATTTCGTAAAGGAAAGAATCGTGTTGCAAACTTCAAAGTACAAAGCAAGGAGTATGTCTTAAAACAGCGTGAATTAGAGCGCGTGCGGATGGCTGCAATGTGTGCTGATCTTATCAAACGCTTTGATGCGATTCTCTGCGATTTTCCAAGACTTGATGAGCTTTCATTATTTTACCATGAACTTGTCTTGTGTACACTTGATTATAACCAAGTAAAGAAATCTCTTGGCGCAATGAAATGGGCACGAGGCAAGATTGAATCATTTTCACGAGAGTACCAGTATAAGGTTAGTAGATGTGAAGCTGTGAGTAAGATGCGAGAATATCGACAATCATTGTATGGTCGCATCGCCTCTGTTGTTAAACAAGTTGACAAACACTTACTATGCCTTGAGCATGCGCGTAAAATCATTGTAGAATTTCCAGTCATAAAAAAGATGAACACGATTGCGCTTATTGGATTTCCCAATGTAGGCAAAACTACCTTACTCTCCAAATTAACAGGATCAACTCCAGATATTGCTGTATATTCGTTTACAACTAAAGGACTTAATATTGGCTATCTTACACATGGCAAAAAAAAGGTTCAGATTATTGATACTCCTGGAACCCTTAATCGGCTTGATAAGATGAATGCCATTGAAAAACAGGCTTACTTAGCAATAAAACATGTAGCAGACCTTATTATCTACATCTTTGATCCTACAGAGGAATATTCAATGCATGACCAGATTGCGCTCTATACTGCTATCAAAGGGTTTGAAAAGCCAATGTTAGTCTTTGCTAGCAAGACAGACCTTGTATCAGATGAGAGTGTAGAGTGCCTTGTTCAAAGATTTAATGCAGTTACTAATATTGAACTGCTCAAGCGTTTAGTGAAGAAGAGGTTTTAAATCTGTCAATCCTTTTTTTAACACTTGTTATCCAATCCTTATTTGTTTGATACCATTCTATAGTCTTCTTAATACCATCTTCAAAGCTTGCTTTTGGCCTCCAATCAAGCGTACGTATCTTGTACCAATCAATACTGTACCTCATATCATGCCCTGGTCTTGGATCCTTGATAGACTCAATCTTTGAATGAGAGATATCCATATGATCACATATTATTCTTGCAAGATCCATATTTTTTAACTCATCATGTGTACCAATATTATAGATTTCCCCGACTCTACCTTGACGCATCACCTTGTCAATAGCAGCCACGTGATCGCAGACATAGATCCAATTTCTTGACTGTCTACCCTCACCATAGATCTGAAATGTCTTGCCATCAAGAAGTCGACAGATATTAAGAGATATCACTTTTTCAGGATATTGATATGGGCCATAATTATTTGAGCCACGGGTCATAATAACAGGAACACCAAATGTATTATGCCATGCTTTGGCAATATGCTCTGCAGCTGCCTTTGATGCAGCATATGGTGAACCAGGATTTAGCATTGATTCCTCGCTAGCAGAACCCTTTTCCAAACTACCATACACCTCATCAGTCGACACCTGAACAAATCGTTTAACCCTGGTTCTACGTGCTGCATCAAGAAGCACCACAGTCCCATTAATATTTGTCTCTAAAAAAGGCGAGGCGTTTTGTATCGAATTATCTACATGAGATTCTGCAGCAAAATTAACAATCGTATCAATAGACTCATGTTTAAGTAAAGCAGCCACAGCAGCTGCATCAGTTATATCTCCTAAACTAAATTTATAATGGCTTGTATACTTATCATGCATAAGATCTACGATATTATCTGGATTTCCTGCATAGGTAAGCTTATCTAAAATAACAACCCTACAATCCTTATGTTCTAGTTGAAGACGTGCAAAATGTGAACCTATAAATCCTGCTCCACCAGTTACCAGAATATTATAAGGTTGATATGCTGCTTTTTCCTTTGACATAGAACAAGGTAATCAGATATCGTATTAAAAACTTATGAAAACCCTTTTAAGCAATACTCATACTAACGTATTATGAGATCACTCTTGCACCAGACCATAGTTTCATTAGGAATAGTTGTATGGATACTCCTATTTATTGTTGGAGGTGCTATCTTTGATCTAAACTTGTGGAAGTCAGCACGTTGGACAGGTGATGATACCAATACCGAATTAGACCATACTTTGTGGTATACACTCTCCTACAATGTACATGCATACCTCACATTATCAACAAACCATCTTAGTACAAACTTCACTACCAAGGAAGCATCTCACCTTGCAGACCTTCGTTTGCTTGTGCAACTATTTGGCTTGTTGTATTGGATCCTATTTATTAGCCTAGGTTATGTATTCTGCTCACGTCAGTATCAGTTTATCCAAGGATTACAATTGGCAGGCATTATTCTTATTGGAATAGTTATCATACTATCTGTTGTACCATTTAATATTTCTTTTAGACTTGTTCATTACATACTTTTTCCTCAAGGTAATTGGCAATTTACAAAAGAAAGTCTTTTGATCCAACTTTATCCACTTGAGTTCTTTGTGACCATGGCAATGCATATTAGTTATAGGATCCTTATTGCAGGTTCACTTTTGTTGATCATCTCCACTATCTTTCTAAAATTAGGTGTTATCCCTAAACTGGGACGCAACAAAGTATAAATAATCTCAGAAAATCCCAACTTAGTGGGGATTAATATGAAGTACAGGTTATTAAGTGGGATTCTTATCATAACTCTTGTGATACTGGTAGGTTGCGAACCTGTCAAAGAAGTTACTTGCACACCAGAACAAGCACTTGCCTATCTTCAAAGCTTAAACATGTCCATGCATGAAAATAAAACAAACACATCTCAAATTATTCTGATTCCTTTGGATGAAACCCTTCAAAATGATACAAATCAGAGTAAACCTGCTGCGCCGCAGCATGAACTCTTGATTCCTCCTGGTCCTGTAAAAGAGAATGTTCTGCCACAGATCCCATCAAAGGTTGTAACTGAAGGTGATCTAGTCTCTTTTCCAAACCTTAAGGCACGGGATCCTGATGAAGATCCACTTTCCTTCAGGTTTACCCCTCCATTAAATAATGATGGAGTTTGGCAAACAAAACAAGGCGATGCAGGAGAGTACCGCGTGACAATTACAGTATCAGATGGAAAAACACAAGAGCAGCAGGATGTAATGATTATAGTAAAACGTAAGAATAAAGCGCCACGCATTATGCCTATTAAGAATATTACAGTTCGTGAGGGTGATGTGCTTAATATCAAACCTAAGGTATCTGACCCTGATAATGATACAGTGAATCTGAGCTTTTCAAATTTTGCTACTAGCATGCCATATCAAGTAACATTTAAGGATGCAGGAGATCACACTCTTAGAATAACTGCTTCAGATGGAGAATTAGAATCATTTGATGAGGTACACATACACGTGACAGATGTCAATCGTGCTCCAAGCATTGAACCACTAGCTGATGTAGAAATTCGTGAAGGAGAATTAGTTATTATCCAGCCAAAGGCACAAGATCCTGATGAAGATCAACTCACATTCCTTTTTAGTAAGCCACTTAACAAATCAGGCATGTGGAAGACAAGAGTTGGTGATAAGGGATCATATCACGTCAATGTATCAGTCACAGATGGTGTATTAAGAAATAAAACAATGCTGCGTATTGTTGTCAAATCTTCAAACACAAAACCAATTCTCGAAGGTCTACAGAATCTAAGTGTGAAAGAAGGCGAAATAATTAGCTTAGATGTCAGTGCACGCGATCCTGATGGAGATAATCTAACCATTACGTATACAGGCTACATGAACAATGCGCAAAAAAAGGTAGGATATTCTGATCAAGGCATGCATGAGGTTGTTATAAGAGCCTCTGATGGCAAAGATGAGGTTAGCGAGACAATCTATATTCAGGTAAGTGATGTTAACAGACCACCAGTATTTAATCCAGGAGCGTTTAGGTGAGGATGATTCTTATCAGAAAATAGTAGGCAAAATACCAACTATTTATTTCATTAAGAAATCTCGTAATTCCTCACTAAACTAATAATAAAGAAATTGCCTGAAAACTGATCATCCCACCCTTCGCTTTGCTCACTCCGCAGCAAACTGTGGAGTATTGGGCACTTTTCACATTCAGAACAATAAACTATATAAGGGATTGTCTATATACTCATTATATGGAAAACCTTGAAAAAACTTTGGAAAAAGTTGTACCAAGAACACAAGAAGCAAGACCTTTACCTGCAGAAAGACCCCTTTATGAGGGGCTTCGGAAAGTGGAAGATAAGGTCTATGCTGATCCAACAAGTATTAAATATTGGATGTAAATCTTCCTTGAGACAAAAAATGGATTTTATTTTTATAGGTAGTACTCACTCTTTTTTAGACGATTTTTCAAAACAACAAGAAGTAATAAAATTAGTAAATCCGGAGTTTGTTTTAAATGAAGAATTGGAAGATTTAAAATTAGACACAGAAGATAAATTTAAAGAGATTTTGGATAAAAAATTTATCTCTGATATGACTTCTTTTGATGGAGTTGAAAAGCTGATAGTCTTTTGTTTTGAAAGTAAAATTAATCTTATCGGAATAGATTTTTACAATTTTGGTTTTGATAAAGATTTGCAAAGTAAAATTAAAAACCAAAAAGAGCTTACAAAAGAAGAGGAGAAAACTTTAGATGAAATAATTAAGAAAAGAGAAGAACATCATCTTTCAAAAATTCTAGAATACAAAGAGAAAACAAAACGCCCAATGGTTGTTATTGTCGGTTGTTGGCATTTAAGAAAAGATTCTTTATTAAGAAAAAAACTAAAAAACTATAAAATTATTGCACCATTAGATGAAAATGGAGAAGTTTTATTTAAACCTAGAGATAAGAAAATTGAATATGGGGAGATAGTTTCAAATGATCAATAAATTAAAAATCAAAGATTCATTGTATGTTTTGAGAGATGCTGATGATAATTATATTTTTATTTCAACTGCAACAAGAAGAATTAAAAAATTTCAGGTAGATTCTTTAGTTAAAGAGGTAATTAAATCTCTTGATTCTGAACAAACAGAACAGAGTTTAACTGAAAGATTATCAGCAAAATATAATCCATTAGACATAAATGATTGCTTAAATGCTTTATAAAAAGAAGGGATAGTTAGAAGATATGAATCTAATATATTACTTATGCCCTCCCAAATACACCTGTTTAATCCTTGGATCATCAATAATCTTGCGTCCGCCTTTTAGCACAACTTGTCCTTGCTCTAGCACATAGATCTGATCTGCAATCTGACACGCTGCCTTAGCATTTTGTTCAACCATAAGAATACTCACCCCTTCCTTGTTAATATCTTGAATAGTATCAAAAACTTCTTTCATCACTTTTGGCGCAAGTCCTAATGAAGGTTCATCAAGTAGCAGAAGTTGTGGATCTTGCATAAGTCCTCGTGCCATCGCAAGCATCTGCTGTTCTCCACCAGAGAGATTGTATGCATTTTGTGAAAGTTTACTGCGAAGCACAGGAAAATGGCATAGAACCTCTTGCATACGCATATCTATCATTTCTTTATGCTGCGTAATAAATGCTCCAATCTCAAGATTTTCAAGTACACTCAAATTGCTAAATACCTGTCTTCCTTGTGGAACAATGGAAATGCCATTGGCAATGCGTTCATATGTTGGAAGTCTTGTAATATTGATTCCATTATATATAATGTTTCCATGGTATATATCACAAAGCGCAAAGATACTTTTGAGCACAGTACTTTTTCCAGCACCATTAGGACCAATAATAACAGTTATATTGCCAGATCTACAACTCATATCGATTCCATGAAGAATATGGAGCTTTTCATATCCTGCATGCAGTCCACTAATAGTAAGTCCTTTCATGATCCCAAATATGCCTTTAGCACACGCTTGTTATTTTGAATCTGTTGTGGAGTACCACGACATAGCACCTTTCCCTGACTCATCACAATAACCTCATCACTTATACTCATGACAAATTCCATATCATGCTCGATAAGCATAATTGTATCTCCTCTGTATTTGAGCATACGCAGGATGTCTTTGAGTTTTTCTCTAATCCTTGGATTTACTCCAGCAGTTGGTTCATCAAGCATAAGCAGCTTGTGCGGCTTGATACGTGCGCGTGCTATCTCAACTAATCGTGCTTGACCATAGCTTAATTCTGCTACCTTTGTGTGTATATTCATTTGAAGGTGTATACTATCAAGCATATCTTCTATTTGTGTATCACTACATTCATGTGCAATAAGCAGATTGTCTTTGATTGTCATGTTTTTAAAGAGCCTTGCTTGCTGAAATGTTCTACTTATACCTAATTGTGAAATACTATGGATTGACATATTTGTGATATCTTTTTTATCAAAAACAATTGTTCCATGATCTGCTCTGATAATACCGCTAATAAGATTAAACAATGTTGTTTTTCCTGCACCATTTGGTCCGATAATACTAGTGATCTTCCCTGGTGTGATACTAAGACTGCAATGCTCAACTGCATACACACCTCCAAAATGCTTGCCAAGATCCTTGGTCAGTATCATAGTATATCCACCTTTCCAAAGATGCCTCTTGGTTTGTATCTGAGAATACATAAGAGAATAACTGCAAAAAGAATCTCACGAATTGGCCCAATTATTGAGCTTGGAAAACCAAGAAATCGTAGTGGCTCAGGAATAAGCAAGAGAAGCGCAGTACCAACAAACGATCCTTTCACACTTCCAAGCCCTCCAATAATTAGCATACTAAAGACCAGAATAAGATCCCCAAGCCCAAAAATAGTAGGATCAATATAGGAAATATAGTGAGCATAAAGACCTCCTGCAATTCCTGCAAAACCTGCACTAAGAGCTAACGCTGCTATTTTATACAAAAAGGTATTGTGTCCTAAGACCTGTGCAGCAAGTTCATCATCCCTAATTGCCTCAAGAATCCTACCAAACCGTGATATGCTGATATAATAAGATATACAATATATTATTGCACTTATTATAATCCCAAGGATCAAAAAATGACTTGGATTTGTTGTAAGTGTTGGAATTCCTGGAATACCAAGCGCTCCTCTAGTAACACTTACCAAGTTTCTTGCAACACTTCCTAAGATAAAGACAAATCCAAGCAGTGCAAGTGCTAAATAATCTCCTTTAAGTCGAGCAGTCGGTAGTCCTAGGATCAAACCAATGATCCCAGAAAGCATTGCTCCTGCAAGTATGCTAAACCAGAGGGGATATCCTGCAATGGCAACAAGAGCGCTTGTATATGCTCCAATACCAAAGAATGCAATATGTCCAAGATTCATTAATCCTGTAAATCCTAAACTAAGATTAAGACTGATTGTAAGAATGCTATAAATAGTAATAAGGATACCAAGATGAATAAGATAATTTTCAAAAGCCATGTTATTGATTTCTCCTTTTTAATTTTTTTGTGTTTTTTATTTCCTCTTATGTTTCTTGTTATGCTTCTCTTTTCTTACTTGCAAGCAATCCAGATGGTTTAAACAAAAGAAACACAAAAAGCAGCACAAAGGCAATTGCATCTTTGTATCCTGATGGCAGCCACCAAATCCCAATATTTTCAATAAGTCCAAGCATAAAAGAACCAAGAATCGCACCAGGAACTGATGTTAAACTACCAATAACTGCTGCTGTAAAAGCCTTGATAATAAGAGATAGCCCCATATATGGATACAGGTTTTGTTCAAGGCCAATAAGAATACCTGCCATACCTGCTAAAGCACTACTGATAAGAAATGTAATTGTATATGTGTACTCAGGGTTAATACCTACGCTTTGCGCAACCTCCTTATTATCAGCAACTGCGCGCATGGATATTCCAAGACGCGTACGTGTTGTTAAAAACCACAGCAGTACAAGCAGTATAAGCGATACCATGATAATTATTATCTGAAGCAGTGTAATTCGTGCACCAAGAACATCAAAAACAGGATTTGTGATAAAAATCGATTTGACATCAGCACCCCAGAATGCAAGAATAAGTGCAGTAATAAGATTCATTAATGAAATGCTAGCAATAAGAAGTATTGAGTTTGAAGATTTTGTTCTTCTTAGTGGTTTGTAGATGATACGATTCATACCCTCGCCAAACAAGCTTACAAAACCAAGTGTTATTATTATAGCGATCACTAATGGAAGTCCTAGAGCAGTGTGTAAGGAGTAAAACACATAAGCTCCAAGTGCAAGTGTTGCACCATGAGCAAAATGCATGATCTTAGTTACACTATAAATAAGAGAGAAGCCTGAGGCAACCAATGCATAGATTGCTCCAGCAATGATACCATTCATAAGAAGTTGGAGTGCGATGTTCATGATAGTATAAAACAAATATTGCATAGCGTATCTTTTTATACTTGTCGGGTTATCTCAGAATCGTGTTCAACACCCCCTCACAGCTCTGCTACGGTTGCACAACACGATTCTGAGATTAGAAATTGCCTGTCACGCAAGCAAGAAAACTGACCAATACCAATCATCTTGTTGTGGAGTTAGCGAAGCGAAGGGGGATGGTCAGTTTTCAGGCAATTTCTTTATTTTCTCCTACTATATTGGTGAAAAACTAATCAGTCACCCTAACAGTGTGGTAGCTCCACAATAGTACGAAGCAATCGATTTCCTATAGTTGGAACATAACCACGTTCTCTAGCATGTTTGATAAATAAACATTGCACTTCCTTAGTTGAAACATAATCAATAACTAGTACGAACTTGCCATCGGCTATTACCTTATCAAGTGCTTGCAGATCTTTGTTTGTATCCCTTATATCTACAGGTGTATTATCCTCATGATACCACGTATCTTCCTTTCCTAATCCATCAATATCATCCATATAACGATGCGTAAGCTCTGGTGAGTTTTGTGGAATAATCAAAAATCCAGGCTGACGATTCTTAGCATATGCTGAAATATTTTTAACAAATGACACCATATACTTATCAGCATCAGACACCCCAAGATCCTGCCAATATTCGTAACCATCAATGATATCAAGATATACTCCATCATACCCTGCAGCAATAATACTATCAAGCTTAGAAATAATAATAGCCTGCCATTCTGCATCCCAAAATTTGACCTTATAATTACCATTCCAATCTGGGTTCTCATTATCTAACCATAGTGGTGATCCTCTTCTCCAACCTGCTTGCCAGTAATCCCTATACTCTTCTGCTTCGCCAATACTAAGGTAGGATACAATAAGACTACTATTACTGTGAATTACTGCAAAATCCTCTTTTGAAAGATTGATATCATCAATATCAACAATATACATATCACGATGATGGTTTAGCAAGGAGTCGACTGTTGCTTCCTGGAGTTGATATGCAAAGGAATGTATCTTTACTTTAGGCTATTTGTTATCAACAAGTTTGCCATCCTTAACCTGCTTTACTAAATAGCCAAGAATTGGGTCTCCATTCTCATCAATTGTAAGTTTTCCTATTGCACCTTGCCAATCCTTTGTTGCATAAAGATTTGTCTTGATTGCATCAGCATCATAACCACTTTTTTTGACAGATTCTATGACTAGATAAAGAGCATCACGCATAGCTGCTTGATAAAATGGATAAGGAGGCTCACCATATACACTGCGATACGCACCAATTATTGTAGAAGCAATGCTTCCTTGTTCATCAAATGCAGCCTCCACGCCAATAAGCCCTTCCATTTCTACACCATGCTCTTTAACAACACTTCTGCCAATAAGCACCTCTGCTGTCATAAGCTGCTTGTCAACACCTTGCTCTTTAAGCTGCTTAATAAGAAGCACACCTTTTGGAGGAGCTTGGGGAACAATATACACAACATCAGGATTTGCATCTTTAACCTTGAGAATCTGAGTCTTAAAATCAGTATCATCAGGATTATAACTCTCAACAGCAATCACACTACCACCAGATGTAGTAAAACTCTTATCAAACACCTTCCTAAGCCCTTGCGCATAATCAGTATTTTCATGAATAATAGCAGCTTTCCTATATCCTAATGCAATAGCCTTATCAGCAGCAACTTTTCCTGCATACGCATCTGAAGGAGCAGTTCTAAAAACATAATCTCCAGCTTTGGTAATATCTGGGCTTGTTGCACTTGGAGAAATAAGAATCACCTTGCTCTTTTCTGCAATAGGCGCTGCACCAAGTGTTTCACTAGAACATGCACCGCCAAAAATAACCTTAACCCCATCAACATTAATAAGCTTGCTTGCTGCAGTTGCAGCATCCTTGGCATTGCATTTACTATCCTCAAGTTTAAGCTCCAAAGGTCTGCCATTTACGCCACCAGCTGCATTGATTTCATTTATTGTAAGCAGGAGTTGTCGTGAAAGTGGTTCACCATAGGATGCAGCATCGCCAGAAAGAGGAAACATAGCACCAATAACTATAGATTGATTCTGTGAAGTAAGAGGCTCTGCATTCTGAGTCTGTGCACATGATGCAAGCAGGATAATCAAAAGCAGAGTACATGTACTTGTTATGTTGGTTCTGTTCATTATTACCACTGATACTACTTTCTTATTTAAATGTTACTTTAAGTGTTTCTTGACAAAAAATTTGTTTAAAAGGGGCGCTCCCCTTTTTTCATTTTATCTTTGCTGCATCAGGTATATCAATATGAATCTCTTCTTTATGCGTGTGTAGCACATGATCTTGGTGCACAACCTTATTTCCCTTGGTTGTGAGCATAATACTTACAAACTCCTCATATGTGATCTGCTTTGTATTATTCTTCCAGTTTGAAACACGTACCTCATCACCAGGATCTGAATTAGGAGCCTCAAGTACCTTGACATCACCATCTTTCTCTGCAGCAAGCAGCATACCCTGGGATTCAATACCACGAATTGTTGTATGTGCAAGATTTGCAACAATGATAATATGCTTGCCAAGCAGATCCTTTTTTGAATAGTGTTTTTTTAAACCAGCAACAAGTTGCCTATTCCCTTTTGCACCAAGCTCTATCTCAAGTACATAAAGCTTATCAGCATTTGGATGATCAAGGATTTTGGTAATTTTTGCTACAGCAAGATTGAGTCCAAATTCTCTTTCTCCACCATATGTTACTTTAAGATCTTTAACATAGGCATCCTCTAATTTTGCAAACAAAATTTGTGGCGTGCCAATATGGTAACCTTGTGGTAAGTCCTTAAGCCCAAGATGATTCCAGCTTAGTTCAAGATGCCCCATACCAAGCTGGTGTCGAATCTTGTCTGCTGCAGAAGGCATATATGGTTCAATCATAATCGAGAGATCCTTTATTATATTTACCAAGACACCAAGCACACTTGAAGCACGTACTGGATGCGTATTCATAAGCTTCCATGGCTCTTGTTCTTGAAAATACTGATTAGCAAGCCTACTAATACCCATGATTTCCTTAAGAGCTTCTTTTAGATCAATCTGCTCAAGCAAATCACCAACAATATGCTCACGAGCACACACCTTTGCAATAAATGCCTGATCTTGCGGTTCTAACTTGATTTTATCAATAATGCCATTAAAATACCTATTCACAAATGTAAGGGTTCTGTTAACAAGATTTCCAAAATTTCCAACAAGCTCAGAATTTATTTTAGACTGGAGATCATCCCATGAAAAATCTGAATCAGTTTGCTGAGGCCTATTAATCATAAGATAATACCGCCACACATCTGCAGAAATCCCTGTTTCCTTAGCATTATCCCCAAACACGCCAATGTGTCGTGATTTTGAAAACTGCCCTCCTTGATAATTAAGAAATTCGTTAACTGACAGATCATTTACAAGTGTCCATGGTTCTTTAGTTCCAAGAAGAAATGATGGAAAGAGAATCGTATGAAAAGGAATATTATCCTTTCCCATAAATTGCACAAGCCTAGTATCGCTACTTTGCCACCACAATTTCCAATCTCCACGCGATGCCTTAGTAATACCAATATATCCTATAGGTGCATCAAACCAGGAATAAAAGACTTTACCTTCATATCCTGGAACAGGAATACCCCATAAAAGATCTCTAGTGATGCATCGTGGTCTAAGACCATCTTTAAGCCATGCATCAGTCATGGTTCGAGCATTTGTTGACCACTTATTCTTGACTGAATTTATCCACTGCCAAAGCGGCTTCTCAAGTCTTGGCAAGTCAATAAAAAGATGTGTTGACTTTTTAAGCACAGGGGTTGCAGAACAGACCTTACACTGCGGATGCAGAAGCTCAGTTGCTTCAAGAAGTTTTCCACAGCATTCACACTGATCACCCTTTGCCTCTGTATAATTACAGTGAGGACAATGTCCACCAATAAATCTGTCTGCAAGAAATCTCTTACATGTATTGCAGTAGAATTGCTCAAGCTCCTGTGGCTTAATATACTCATGCTTTAATAATTCATTAAAGATATGAAGTGTGATTTCCTTATTTGCAAGACTTGAGGTTCTTCCAAAACAATCAAATGCACACTCAAACCAATCATAGATATCCTTTTGGATAGCATAATATTTGTCACAAAGTTTAGCAGGAGTAAGCCCTTCTTCATAGGCCTTAACCTCGCTTGTGGTGCCATGTTCATCTGTTCCAAGAATAGAGATAACAGGAATATCACGCAACCTAAGATAGCGCGTATACACATCTGCTGAGATAATACACACAAGATTACCAAGATGAACAATATTATTAACATACGGAAGTGCTGAGGTGACGATAACGCGCTTAAATGGTTTTGATACTAGTGATTGTTTGTGTGATATTTTTTGATTCATCGACTTCTTGCGAGTAAGCGTTTTTTGACTATCCTTCTGTATTATTCCTGATTTCTTGATTCCTGAATTGTTTTGCTTGACTTTCTTCATACTTATTTCTTGTAAAAATTGGCTATATAAAGATGTAGTCTAAATAAAAAGTATTAAATATTGATATTATCAAAAATCTACTTATGTTCAAGGATCATGGGTTGCTCATAACCTCAATTGTAGCAATCGTATCAATAGTAGGATTAGTTGTACTATTTAGCTCAACAATTTTACAACAACCTACAGGCTTTGCTTCACATGAACCTGGTGGGCCTCCTTGTAAATTTGTAGACATTTGTTTAGAGTATATTGATTATGCAATAGTACCTATCCAAAAACCAGACTTTGAGTTAGTACCTACTTCATTATATCCTTATGGATGGGAAAAGAGGTGCATAAAAAGGGGTTTTAGAAAACTATGTGGTTGGCTGTTGCCTGATGCTCCTCCTCCAATTAAGTATGAATCATTAGTTCCAAAGGAAGTAGTTGTTAAAACACCAAAAAGGTGGTAAAGCCAAATAAGATAATATTATATCAAATCACTTTAATTATAGGATATTTTTTCAAGGTTAAAGTGATTTGATCATTAGGAAATAACCTTACTTTCGTTTTTGGAATATCCTAAAATTAAGGTTATTTCCTATAGGTATTGTTATTGAACTTCTTGTAGAAAGGTGATAATTTTCCCAGCCCATAACAGCCTGAATAACGTTGTGGAGGTCGTCAAAGCTTATATTATCCTTCACAAGGAATCTGCGCCATATTTTAGGAGTAATTCCATCTAAGACTATTTTAAGCTGCAGTATTTTAGTCATTTTAAATCATTACTTTTTTCCAGTTGCTTCTTCTTATTCTTCTCAGATAAATAAAGATAGTTACCTTTTGAAATGATTGATTTCCCAGTTTTCTGCTCAATTTCTTTTCTTGTGTTTGCCATCTATTGCCTGCAATTTCAAACCGTGACAGATTGTCACGAGTTGAACCTCTTTTTTAGCCTTGTTTATTTGGGTGCCTTTTTGCAGGCAATTTTTTTGCAGTTGCCGCCATTTTTTTCTCATCAGATTTAGCCTTCCGCTCTAATTTTTTTACGTCTTGTTCTGGCGGAAGGTTTTCAGGGACTATCCCGCTTTTCGCAAGCAATTCTCTTACATCTTGGCTGTTCTTAACATGCTCCTCGGTAATATTTGGCTCTCCAAACAGATTATCCTTCTTAACATTGAAATTTGTGATTTCTGCAGCAAGGTTTTTTGCAGTTATTGTTATCGTTGGCAAAAAATCTGCAAGAGGGCGATTATAAGGCAATCCTAGTTTATGCTTCATCTGCAATGTAGTATGCCCTCCAAATAATGCTTGGTCTCCCTTGCTCCTTATTCTGCCAAATCCGTCTTCATCTACTCCTCTTTCATAGATTAATTTTGATAATTCGGTTTCTGATGCAACTAATTTTTTCCTTACATTCAGCCTTTCAATTAATGCAATTCTTTCTTCGATTAATTCCTGCTTCCTTGTTTGGATTGCAAAATAGCTTTGTGCAAATGCTATTTGCTCTTTTTTTGGATCTCCATTCTGGGCAATAAGGTAACAGGCATATCTAGTAAGCATTAAATCATCAATTTCCTTGGTTGCGTCCTTAGGCATAGGTATCGTTTTGTTGATGCCAACAAAATGATAGGAAATATTCTGCCCTGAATTCCTGCATGAAATTTTGGCTTTATCGATTACGTTTACAAAATTTCTCCATTCCTCATAATCCAGCAGCTTTTGCAGGTCTCTAGCAAGCCAATACTCAACGCCTTGCTCTTCATATGCTGACTCTTCAAAGGATTTCCTTAATTGCATGATTAATTCTTTTTTCATTTCAAGGAGTCCTCAATAATCTTCTTTTCTTCAGCAGTTATGCCATACAATTTGTAGACTTCCTCGTCAATCTCATCATCATTTTCAGTATTTCTAACATCCCAACCTAATGCTTCAAAAAGTGGCTCGATAAATTCTGCTTTTGTATCTTCTTCTTTGTATCTTTTGATAGAGCCAGATTCAACAATTCGGTTATATTTATCAACGAGTTTTTTCACTTCCTCTTTCGCTTCTTGTTTAGTTAATTTTCTTAAAACCATATGAGTATTAAAGAATAGATTTGGAATATAAATGTTCTTCCTTTGTATTTGTTTAGCTGATTTGAGAAGAATTACTCTTCTCTCTTTGTTAGCTTTTCATCTTCTTCACAACATCAATAATTGCATTACATGAACTGCAGGAAAATCGTATTGCTTCACCACTGATCTGTTTTCCTGATTTTTCATCAACAACCTTAACCTTTTTTCGCTTAAATGGAACTGTTGCCTCTGCAGTGCTGCTGCAGGATGGACAAGTGTATTTGATCTCTGCTATAAGGGTGTCTTCGAATGTCTGTTTGTCAGTGGTGTAGCTGCAAGATGGACATACATACTCATTTGCCCGAATCTTGACCTTACCATTTTTATCAACAGGTTTGCCTAGCCTTGACTTTTTACATTTTGGGCACAAACCTTTGTACACCCATGCCTTAGCATGACCTTTTTTCCCAACAGCTCTCGAGGTAAAATATACAAGATCATCCATTGACACAGGTTCTGTTAGCATATAAGCAATTTTTTATCCAACCACCTATTTTAAGGTTGTGGAACAAATGTTAAATTTGGGATTAGCATATTGGCTAAAAAGAAGATCTTTTAAGAGAAAGATTTAAGTGTTATTATCGCTTTCTTTAACATATGGGGAAATATCTACAATTAAGAAGCAATGCTCCAAAAGCTGAACAACTTATCAAAGAATTTGAAGACTCTTTAGAAGGATTATTGAAACAACAAGGATTACCACCTGGCGTGGCTGTAACAGTAATAGCTAATATGAATTTCCATGGCCAAGATATTCCAGCAGATATCTTCACAAGACTTGACTATACCTGCAATCTTGGACAGGATGAAAGTTCTGTACTAAAAGAAGTATTTGGAAGGATTGATAACGGAAAAGCAAGCATTGATAGGCCACTCAGGGAAGAAATAGGGGACTTTGTTTTACAATACAACTTCATCAGAGGTTATCGACCAAGAAGAGAAGCGAAAAAATTGGATACACAATTGAATGCGCCCATTGAATTCGACAGCACTGGTAAACCAAAAGGATTTAACTACACTCTGCCAGAGATTGACAAAGAACATTTTACAACAAGAGATCTAGGCGGCATAGCTATAGATTTCTTATTTAATAGATACCCATTTGCACCTGGTCACTTTGTATTTGTCCCTAACAGAAAACCAAAAGACAGGCATATCCATAATCAATACCTCGATCCTGAGAAAGATGTTGCGATATTAGAAGCAGCCTTGCATTATGTTACATCTGGAGAATATGGGAATGATATCAGGTTAGCATATAATTCTCTTGACGCACACGCATCAGTTAATCAATTACATTTCCAAGGATTCTTCTTAACACAAGACTGGCAACCACCATTTGAGATGATATTAGAAAAACACAATGGTTCACCAACGATAGATTGCTATTTTAAAAATATACGATGGATCACAGCTTCTGAAGGTGTAGATGGTATAAAGGAATTCTTAACTGAGATGAACAAAAGACGGGAAACAGGGGAAAAAGTCGCTTTCAATATATACCTAACGCCTAAAGGAATAGCTTGTTTCCCAAGAAAACACCAAGGAGACGAGGAATATTTTTCACAATTACAACAATCTCCTTTTACTACAGGATATGCTTTTTTTGAGATGCTGGGGGAGGTTATTTCTCCTGTTAGCATTACTGAGCTTCTCAAAGTCAATAATAGAACAGATATAAAAAGAAGGATCCAATCGCTCTATGATCATTTATCATTAGAGTAAAAAAATGTTCAAACAACATCTCAGAATAAACTTCTCAATGTCGCAGATCATCCATAGATGTCAATTGCGAGTGCTCACCAATGGTGATCGCGATGTCGCTGCGGCTCTTCGCTTAACACCAGTTGTTCTTTACACAAAAAAAATCTATCATACTGAATCACGCATGATTTGAAGAACTTGTGTTTGGCTAAGTTTTTTGCTGTGCAAGTCAGGATGGGCTTGTTGGATTTTGATATATGCTGGTCCTGCTTGGTTAATTACCATAGGAATACCATTTAGAAGCTGTCTTTTTTCAAATCCTGCTGTTTCTGCAAGTTGAAGCGTTATTGGCCATGCTCCTTGTGGCAGTGTGATATCTGCAATAATTGCGTTTGGCGCAAGGGCTTTGATGTGACGCAAGTCATCAAGTGCCATTTTGCGATTGTATTCTCCAGATGGAGCAAATGCACATTGATCAACAAGTAACCCATCACTACCTTTGTCAGTAAGATTGATCATGGCATTCGGAGTCTTGATTGTATTACAACAAACACCGCGGATAAGGTCTTCGCCAACACCAATAAATTCAGTATGTTCATAAACACTACCAAGTTCATGAGCAAGACTCACTGCTTTTTGTCGTGTTCTATTAATAATTGCAACATAGGAAGCTCCAAGAATGGCTAACTGTCTACAAACCTCTTTTGCAACCCCTCCTGCTCCAAAAACAACAATATTTGATCCCTTCACCTGCTTGTGAAATTCTCCAAGCTTTTCATCTAAACTCTGCACAAAACCCCACGCATCTGTATTATACCCAACAAGCTCCTTACCTTCTTTAACAATGCAATTAACAGATTTAAGATCATTTGGTACTACCCTATCAAGATATGGAATAACCTTTTCTTTAAGACCAACACCAATACCTCCACCAAGATAACGCGCGTCTTCACGAAATGCGCCAAGAACCTCTGAAAGTCTTTCTGGTGATGCAATCAGCATGATATTACAAAGAGGAAGATTAAGCTTTTCATAGACTGTATTCCACATAATTGGGGTTTTGGCTGCATAATCATGCCCTGCAACAGGAATTGTATACGCTTTAAGCTGCTCAAGTCGCTCAAGCATAAGGTCTGACCCATGCAGAAGATACGCATTCTTAGTAGGGATCCTAGCAAGATCTGCTACTCCAGATTCAAGCAACCATCGAAGATTCTTCATAAACAACAGAAAAATACTTGATATTTATTAGCTTATGTTAAGCAAACTAGTGTTTAGGCTTGTGTTTGGCAGCCAGTCGTACTCTTTAATAGTATATGACGTAAGTGACCCAATATTCTTCCCAATATGAAAAACCCAATTACCATATCTGGATAAAAAATCTCCACCATTCTGCTGTGCATCGTATTTAATCATCAGACCTCCAATAATAAGAAATACAACAATACCAAGCACAAGTTTGTTCATAATATTCCTATATCAAACAGTTATATTAAAGCTGCGGTTGTGAGAGATTTAATGGTGTTACTGGTAGGTATTGTACATGTGAAAGATTACCTTTAGCAATACTATTTGTTGATACATCTTTTTTAAGTCTGGTACCATCACAATAATCATGTAAAGCTTGGGTGTTTGTATTAACAAAGTATCCTATATCAACAAAGATATTATCATAAAATGCAGGTCTATGCTCCTTATCTGGAGTATTAACCCCTATATATTCGCGTGCATTATCATAACTTGCAAGTGCCCGATCAAGGTTTGCCATAGCACGCCAACCATTAATGTTGGATAGGTTATAGACCATGTTTGCTTGCTTAATAATCTCCCGATCCTCACAATTGTAATCTTTGTTAAAAACGCCATGCATACCATATGAAAGTCCTTGTTGAAAATATTTCTCTGAAAGCAGCATTTGCTTTCTCGCAAGCAAAAAATAACCAATGGATTTTGTTTGATTAGAAATCGTGTTATTACTTATACGCGCTGTGAGAATCAGGATGTCTCTAATATAATCATCAACACTATTGGCACGTACCCAGATACCTTTACGAATTGATTCAGTATGGAAATTTGCTCCTGCTGTCTCATATTTTTTATCAAGATGCCTAACTGCCTTGTACGTATCTTCAAATGACCATACTATAGGCTCTACAAATGGCTCAACACCAATCTTGGTTTTTGAAGGTAGTTCAATATGCGGCGTGAGATTTGAGAAGACCTTAGTTTTTGGCGTTTCCTTATGCAAGGATAATTCGTACATAACAAGTCCAAGAATAAGCATTCCTACAAGGATCATTGCATACACTAGATAAACCCCAACATCTGATCCAACCTCTCGACTTTCTCGCTGGTTTACCATAGAGTTGGGGATTTGGCAGCAGTTTTTAAATCTTATTAGAAAATTATATAGAAAATTATAAATACGTCTAGTCTTGTCACGAATTCGTGGCTGGATCTCATCAAAAACATACACTTACAAAAGAACCTCGCACACATGATCAATCCCCACTTGAAGAAATTGTCTGCTTTGATGAAGGAAAACTAACCTCAATTATTGATTTATATACACCATTTGGGCTAAGCCCTAGTTTTGAAAAGACTCAAGACGTGTATGACCGCTTAAATCATCTTGTATCAAACCTTGATGAAGCATCACAATCCAGTATCATATCGTGCTCTGGTGTGTTTAGAGCAGCATACCGTATAATGTGTGAACCAGCAAAAAAAGCATTGTATGATAAACATTATCTAAATACGTCTCGTGAAAGAATGAAGCTGATTCCACAACTTGACGATCTTTCTGAACTTCTTGGGATTAGTCTTAAGGATTCAACATATGTCTATGCCAAATCACACCTTATTGATGAGGTTGACAAACTTAGCAATTCTGAGCCTGCTTTTGTAGACACAGCAAGAGCATATTTCCATCAAAAAAAGGACTATGTCATCAAGAGCGCAAAGGTAGCTGGCACATTGATAAATTATGGGGTAATAGCTACATTAAGTGCTCTTTATGTCTGCGAGAAGATTGCAGCTCTTCCTGGATTTTTTGGCTATGGATTACAAAGAGGCTTTCCTGACTACATGTCTACTGAGAATCTGAGCCTACGAACACTTCTTGGCGCAACCATTGCTGCAGGAGTATCAAGCACATTATTATACTGGTGCACAAGATACCCATCAGCATACTCAATTGGCAGCTTGGTTTTTACTAATGTTGCTGGTGGATTATACGGCGACATGGTAGCATTGCATGAGCAAAGACTTCGACTGCACAAGAATACGCTAGAGATTAAGCAACGTTTGCTTAGCGATCTCGAATCTAAATCTGTTCTTATCGAATTAGTGAATCCTGAGGCTACTAAACAATTAGTAACACTATTACCTAAAGGAACTGATGACACCTAAAGTATATAATTATTTCTCCAAAACCTTTAAATCCAGTGTTCTTCTGCATCATCAAAGGAGCCATGCTCCTTTTTGGGCTCGTAGCTCAGTGGCAGAGCACCTGGCTCTTATCAAAAACCATTTTTTGAAAGAAACCAGGGGGTCGCGGGTTCGAAACCCGTCGGGCTCATATAAGATTAGGCTCATATAATATTATAAAGGTGAACAAATGTCATACATGGAAGAGATGGATTATATTAGACTGTTTGTCTTGCTGTATAGAGAAGAACAAGGCATAACAAAGCTTCGGTATGACTCACTTTCTGAGTTGTCTTGTTTTATGTTTGGAGAGTTTAAAAACCTTTTATACAGACAACTTGTAAATACTCAAGAATTTTACGGTGGCTGGTTACAACTTGTAGACGATAATGTTCGCCAGTGTGTACTAGAAGAGATCCTCAAAGACCCACTTTCTAAGAAAATACAACACGTTGTGAAGGCTCCATGAAGGCACTTATTCTTGCTGCTGGCAAGGGAAAGCGGCTACTCCCAATAACAGAAGAGATTCCTAAAGCAATGGTAGAGATTGGAGGCAGACCTATTCTTGAAAAGATCATAAACCAACTCAAAGACCAGGAAGTAACTGATTTTATAATTGTTGTTGGATATAAAAAAGAGATTGTTCAAAACTATTTTGGCTATGGTACAGATCTTGGTGTGAGGATTTCTTATATAGAACAAAAGGAGTTGCTAGGAACTGGTCATGCTGTATTACTTGCCAAAGATGTATTATCTGCTGAATCAGATTTTCTGCTTATCTTTGCAGACACAATCTTTGATGATATTTCACTGCAACAGATCATGTCTGCACAAGGCGAAGGCATTGTAGGGGTTGTACATGTTGACGACCCAAGACGATTTGGCGTAGTAAAAATAGGAAGTGATAAAATAGTTGAGTATATTATTGAAAAACCAGAAATCCCTCCTTCTTCACTTGCAGTTGCTGGAATCTACCGCCTACCTACATCAATTTTCAATGCCTTACAAACTATTCCTCTTTCTCCACGTGGAGAATATGAATTACCACATGCAGTGAATGCGCTAATCAAAAATGGTGTTGTCTTTAGAACAGTAATACTACACCAATTTGTGGATATTGGAACAATTGAACAACTTAAGCAAGCACGTTTGCTTGTTTAGGGATGAGCTCTCTTATAAAAAGCAAAAAATGACCCCATTGCTCAAAAAATAATAGGCATGTCTATGTTAACAGAGATTTTCTCTGGGCGTTACAATAATTTGAGAAATTCCTCCCTTCAGCTACGAAAGCCTCTAATTTTAGCTGATAATTATGAGTAGTCATTTTTTACAGAGACTTCTATAGTAATCTATTGTTTCTTGCAAGCCTGTTTCAAAAGAAGTTGGGATTTTATAATTAAGCAACTTCTGTGCCATGGTAATATCTGCTACAGAATGCATGATATCACCTATGCGTCCTGGTTCATGAATAATCTGAGAAGATGATTCAGTAAGTCTTATAATTGTCTTTGCAAGATTATTAATAGAGGTGCCTGTGCCGTTTCCTATGTTAATAACTACTCCAGCAGCATCCTTAGCATTAAGCACAGCCAGGATTGCCTCACATACATTGTGGACATGAACAAAATCACGCGTTTGCTCACCATTACCGTATATAATAAGCGGCTCTTCTGCAAGTGCAGCAGTGATAAACCTGGTAATAACACCTGTATAATCTGAATTAGGATTTTGTCTGGAACCAAAGATATTAAAGAATCGAAGCGATGTTACTCCAAGGCCAATTGATGTAAAATATGTTCCAAGATCCTCTGTTGCATGTTTGCTCACAGCATATGGACTTAGAGGGATACAAGCACAGGTTTCCACAAGAGGCATATGAACTTGTTTGCCATATACAGCTGCTGATGATGCAAGCACAACTTGACTTGTCTTAATTCTGTGAGCTGTACTAAGAAGCAACTGAGTACCTAACACATTGGTTGTGATATATGGACTTGGATCTTTAATTGATTCTGGAACTGATGTACGCGCAGCAAGATGAACAATCCCATCTGCCTTTGCAAGAGTATGGCCAAGCAAGTGCTTGTTGGTAATATCAATTTCAAGAAATGTAATCTTGTCACGAACCTTGATAAGCGATGCTTCGTTTCCTGTAGACAAGTTGTCAATAACTGTAACATCATAATTGTTTTTGACCAAGAGTTCGACAAGGTGACTGCCAATAAAACCAGCACCTCCAGTAACAACAATGGATTTCATAGAATAGCTAACATTGGTTTATTTATAAGACTTTATTTATAAAAATCGCTTAATGTCTGCCTCTGGCCAACTTAAGTTTTTGTACCAAGAATACTACTTGGTCTTAGCATAGCGAAAGATACGTAGTGGGTTTAAAAGTGGCGCTCCCATTTTTTCATTTTGAATTATTACCTGGCTGTTGTGTGCTGCTTATTTGAGCAGATGCGCTAACCTGTGCTGAACTTAAAACTGATGACTCCATACCAATTTTTGGTGGTTTTTTTCTTCTTTCATACATATATAGGTCAAAGAGTCCAAGAAGCACAATCCCACCAAGTATTATATACCACCAATCACTAATTGGTTCAGGCATTGCTTGTGATTGTGCTGGAAGCTCGATAAGCGGGATTGTGGTAATTGTTGTTAATTCTGCTTGGTTTGAAAATCCAGTTTGTTCAGATTGCTTGGTTTCATCAGAAACTGTAGCTTGACTAAACAATTCTACAGCTGGTCTTACTACCTCACCAGGCTGTATTCCCAGTGATCCACTCATGCCTCTACCTAGTGAGGTGTTTTGATTTGGAGCAAGTGCGCCTGGGAATTTTACATACTCAACCATAATACGTTTACCTGTTTTCAGATTTTGGTTTAGATTTGGATTGCTAATAAGATCAGAACAAGTATCTAGACCACCAAAACCACCACCATTAATAACGACATTACAAAGTTTAGATCCTACCTCTGTAAGATTCTGCGCAGTTGTATTAGTGTTATTAGAATTCACAACTGAAACATTGATCTTAATGCTTTCCTGTGATGAGGAGTTTCCAAATGTGCTATTTGCAACAAATGATGTTAAGATAAGTGTTGCATTCTGGATACGAGATGATGTTACATTACTAGAATCAATAGTGCTGCTTGAGAGATTTGATGCAGTAATATTAGAGTTCACTACAGTGCTGTTCTGCACAGTGGATGACTGTATTGACGAGTTAATGATTGTTGAAGGATTTACAAAAGAACTTGTAATCGATGTACTATTAATCCTACCTCCTTGTGTTGTTGTATCCTGGAGATTTGAAGCTGTAATAAAGCTATGATTCACAAAACTGCTTCTAATTGTAGAATTATATACAGATGCATTAAATGTTAAGCTCGCAATCACTGTTGCATTAATAATTGTTGTATTGGTAAATGTTGTAGTGGTTGCATTCACATTAGTAAGAGTGCTATTAACTGATCTGACAATAAGAAGAGTTGAGTTAAGTAGTGTGGATGTATTTACAGAAGAGCCAAGGATTGTTGAGCGATTTGTTGTTGATCCAATAATTGAATCATTGGTTAGAATTGAGGCTAGCAAAAGAGAGTGATTTGCTGTGCTTGAACTTATTGTTGTATTAAAGATCGAAACATTTGAGCCAAATGAGTTAATCATTGTTCCATTAAAGGTTGTTACATTAATAAGAGAAGAATTTGTGCAATTTGAGGCTTGCAGATATGATGTAGTAATTGGACATGAGGTTGCAGTTGTTGTATTAATGATCGAATTATTCACTCCGAGATTTGTTATGGTTGAATTAAATGTAGTTGAATTAATGCATGTTGTTGTTTGAATTGTTGATGATGTCAGGGTACATGATGTTGCATTGGTAAAGGTGACTATACTTGCATTATCAGAAAAAGTAGTGTTTACAATACTTGCGTTGCTATACACGCTAGTTGCAACAATTGCAGTGCCTAGAGTTGTATCGCGAATAGTTGAACGAATAGCAACACTTGCATTTTGGACACGCGATTGGCTTATGTTACTTGCATTAATTGTACTATTAGTAATGTTTGAAATACTGATATTTGATGAAATAATAGTGCTATTCACAATTGTGGAATGGATTATTGTTGAGTTTAACACAGTTGATGGATCAATAAAGGAATTTTGAACTACGGAATTATTTATTGTACTATCAAGAGCTGTTGTATTGGTAATAATACTAGCAGAGGCAATTGTTCGATTAAGAACACTTGTCGTATATGTCACATTCACTAGGAAGCTGTCAGTGATAGTAATCGATAGAGAAGTTGTATTGATAAGGGTTGTATTGATAATAGTTGAATTTGTACAATTTGAGCCAATCAAACTTGATCCAATCACAGTACACGTTGAAATTTTGGAAGTATTGATTCGTGAAGTATTAACTGTGCTATTGAGGACTGTAGCATTTAGTGTTGTTGTATTTACACACGTGCTTGTGTTAAATGTTGATGATAACAGTGTACAAGCTGTAGCATTTGTAAAAGCAATAACACTACTATTATCAAATCCTCGCGAGTCTACAATGCTTGCATTCACTTCTCCACTTTCAAGCACACTTGAGTTACTTATAGTTGTATCTACAAAGTTTGACCCAGAAATTCCACTCAGATTTTGAACACGTGAAAGAGTTACATTGCTAAAGTTCACACTACTGCGAGAGATATTTGATGATGTTATATTGGCTGTGTGCAGTGTACTATTAACAATTGTTGAACGTAGCACAGTAGAGTTGCTTATTGTGGTTGCAGGTTCAATAAGCGAGCCAACAATAGTTGAGAAATTAATAGTTCCGCCAGTTGCAGTTGCATTGATTAGCAAGCTATTGATCTCAATTGTGTTGTTAACATAACTGTTTCTTTGAGATGTATTGAGCATGGACGTATTGATTTTTAGCGAATCACGCACTGTGCTATTAAATGCCGAGACATTGGTAATAGTTGAGTTAGTACAATTTAAGGCAATGGCAAATGATCTAAACACGCTACAGCTTTGCAAGGAAGAAATGTTTATAACAGAACTATTACTGTCAGCAAAGAGCAGTGTGGAATTAAGGATTGTTGAATTTGTGCAATTAGAGTTTACCAGCAATGACAACTCATCAACAAGACAGTTTGAAAGCGTGGAATTGATTATATTTGACTGAACAAAGACAGTGTCATTCCTAAACATCTTGCTAAATCCTCTTGTTGATCCATCACAACTTACATTCCAGAAAAATGTTCCATTTGATGGGGATGTATAATTAATCTGATACATGCCCATCGAAGCATTATAAGTCATATTAAGCGGTGCATTATTTGAGACATTAAGACGGAATTCACAAAACACACCTGAACCTGTAATATTTGTGCCAGTTAAATTAGAATAGTTTGCAAAGAAAAGGATTGTGGTGTTCACTGCAGGTCGCAGATTATTGCGCTGCGGATCAGTGTCATCAAACACAGAAAGATTAGCATTGAGAGTGAAATTAGTTCGCTGAGTATTATTCACCTCAGACATAGAGTCATTAGCTATAATCTGGATTGTATATACTCCAGAGAGGTTTGTGGCATTAAAAAATTGAGTAAAGAAATTTGTTCCTGAAGAAAGCAGGGTAAAAGTAACAGTGGTTGAATCTGGAAGAGTAAGTGTGGCACGCACAGTGTCTACTGTATCTGGATCAGATACATTTACTGTAATATTAATCGGATCAGTCATATTAATCACATGTCCTGGTGAAGGTGATAGAATCAAGACTGGTGGTGGGCCTAGTGGGGTTATCACATTGCTTTCGCAATGAATGCTTTGAAGTATGGAATTATTAAGTGAACATCTGTTAATAAGCGAATTATTTGCAGTTATATTGCTAAGATTGGAATTTGTTATTGGAGTATTGATAATCGTTGTATTGACACAAGAAGAATTTGTTAAGATAGTGTTGATTAATTGGCAAGCAACTTCAACTGAGGCATTTGCAGAACTATTTGTATTGTTACTATTTATCACACTTGAATTAAGCTTTGTTGAATTGATGCAGAACCCGCCTTGAATAAATGATCTGATACTAATACACCTATCAAAGTTTGTATTATTAATCGTACTGTTTGTGCATGAGCCAAGTGCTGTTACTGTATTCTGGAGAGTACATCCAATTTCTGTTGTTCGATTAATAGTGCTGTTTAGATTTGTTGAAAGCGTGATATTGGCTTGAAGTTTTGTTGCATTAGTACACGTGCTATTTTGCAGGTTTGATCCCACAAGAATGCATAATGATTCTACACTATTGTTTGCTGTGCTGTTATCCTCCCTACTGTTAAGTTGTGTAGTATTTGTAATAACTGAATTAAAACATGATGAATTAATGATAACTGAATTAAATGCAACACAGTTTGTGACATTTGGACTGTTATTGATACTTGCATTTTCAACAGTTGAGTTCTGTGGTAGGAAGTTAACAAAGGTGTTATTGATACAGATAAAGTTTGTGAGTGTTACATTAAAGATTCCACAACCTTGTTCAGTTACATTACTCACATTTGCACGATCATTACGTGAATTATTGATTATCGAATTAACTATGGTTGCGTTAATACATGCTGAATTAAGCATTGCAGATGTTTGAAGCACACAGTCAATCTCAGATGAATTTGTCGCTGTGCTATTAGTATTATTACTGCGGATAGAGTTTGTTGTTGTTTTGTTAGAAAGCACACAAAAGCTATTCTGCAGATTACTGGATTGGACAATACATGTAGTGAGATTGGTACTATTTGCAATCGAATTGTTATGTGTTGAGCCAACTGTTAAGCCAGCAATTTGGGTTGAATTTATACAAGTACTTGATTGAAGTGTTGTATTTTGTAATGTGCAGGTGTTCTCAGTTGAGCTATTTACTGTGCTTTGGTTATCAATACTATGCAGCTTTATTGAATTCTGAATTGTGGAATTAAAGCATGTTGAATTGATAAGTGAACTGTTGATAAGATTACAGTTGTCAAGAAGTGTGGCATTAAGAATAATATTTGTACAATCGCGGTCCCTAAAAGTTGTGCTTACAATAGTGCAATTAACTGCAGTGCCGTTAATAAATGTTGAATTGATGATTGTAGAATTAAATGCTGTTGCAAGATTAAACCCACCTTCACCAATTGAAGAATTATGGCACGTCACATTTGTAACAAGACTATTCCTGATATTGCAGAAGCTCTCAAATGAGCTAAAGATTGAAGAGTTTGTATTATTACTCTCAAAACTAATAGTCACATTCTTAGTACTGTTAACACATGTACCTCCCTCAGACCTGCCATATTGCAAGCGGCAACTTGTTTGAGTGGTTCTATTTACAATTGTGTTATTATTAATCGAATCTGTTGCAGTAACATTTTGTATAGTTGCATTGCTACAGAACACGCCTGTAAGTGCGCTTGAAAGGATTGTGCAGGATGTTGTGTTTGAGTTTGTCACAACTGAACTATTATCAAATGAAGCAATCGTCACAGTATTAACTGTTGTTGAATTTATGCATGTGCTGTTTTCCACACGACCAAATTGAACTCTGCAATTTATCTCAACAGACGCATTCACAATGGTGTTATTATTAATTGAATCAGTTGCCGTGGTGTTCTGCTTAGTTGAATTAATACAAATAACACCAGTAAGAGTACTTGAGAGCACTGTGCATGATGTTTCATTTGAATTTGTGCTTACTGAACTATTATCAACTGATTCAATAGCAATCACGTTTTGTTTTGTTGAGTTTGTGCATGATCCTCCTTCAATTCTTCCAAACTGAGCTCGACAATTCGTTTCTTGAGAGGAATTGATTATTGTGTTGTTATTAATAGAATCTGTTGATGAGACATTCTGCATTGTAGCATTATTGCAAAGCACTCCAGTGAGTGTGCTTGAGAGCACAACGCAATTGGTTTCATTTGAATTAGTTGCAACTGTGCTATTATCTGTTGAATTAATAGAAATCACGCTATTTTTTGATGAGTTTGTGCAGGTACTTCCTTCTAATCTTCCAGACTGCACACGACAATTGGTTTCTGTAGTTCTATTTACAACTGTATTATTATTAAGAGCATTAAACGCAGCTACTTGCTGCTTAGTTGAATTAAGACAGATGCTGCCTGTGATATTACTTGAGAGCACTGTACACAATGTTTCATTTGATGTGATAATAACAGATCCATTATTGACTGAGTTAATAATAATTGCATTAAACTTGGTGCTGTTAGTACAATTACTAGTCTGCATATTTGTATTGTTTAGTATGCAAATAAATTCGATGCTGTTATTTACTGTTGAATTCTGATTAGCAGAAAAGATCTTTGAGGTGTTAACAATGGTAGTATTTACGCATGATGAGGTGTTAACTACAGAAAGCACGTCAACAGAACAATCAATAAGTGTACTATTAATAATATTAGGGGCTATAAAAACTGTGTCATTACTAAATACCCTGCTAAATCCGCTAATCGAACCATCACAAGTTACATTCCACAAAAAGGTACCATTCTGACTAACTGTATGATTTAGTTGGTATAATCCAACTGAGCTATTATACGTCATGTTCTGGACAGATGCGCCAGAAATATTAAGCCTAAACTCACAAAAGACATTTGTGCCAGTGATATTAACACCTGTAAGATTTGAGTAGTTTGCAAAAAAGGCTACACTGCGATTCACTGATGGCATCTGATTACCCCTAATTGGATCAGTGTCATCAAAAATGCTTAGATTTGCATTGATAACAAAACTAGTTGTTATTGTATTGTTGATACTAGAAAAGGTATCGTTTGCAATGAATCTAATCGTGTACACACCTGATTGGTTTGTTGTATTAAAGAAATTAGAAAAGAAATTAGTGCCAGCAGCAAATAAGCTTAAATCAATCACTGAATTATCAGGCAGGGTAACTCGTGCCAGCACAGTATCAACACCATTGCTATCTGTCACATTTGCTGTGATATTAACACGATTAGTCTGATTAATAAGAAGCAATAGTGTTGGCGTTACATTAGTTACAGATGGTGGAGAGTTTGGCGTTAACACATTATCAAGACAATTCACCAACTGTAGCACACTGTTATTAAGATTACAATTAACAAGTTGGGAATTGTTAGCAGTTACATTGGAAAGATTTGATCTTATGCTTGTACTCCAAATAATTGTTGAATTTACACAACTTGAATTAGATATCCAAGAATTAAGTGCCTGACAAGCAATCTCAACTGAGGCATTTACTGCACTGTTTGTATTATTGCTGATAATAACTGATGAGTTAAGCTTTGTTGAGTTAGAACACACACCACCACGTACAAATGAGTTGGTTATTACACAATCAGTTTGATTTGTTGCATTAACTGTGCTATTAGTACATGATCCTAATGATGTCACAGTATTTTCAAATATGCAACTTACTTGTGGAGTTCTGTTAAGGCTGGTGTTTACAATGCGTGAATCAGTACCATTGATCTGAAGAATTGTTGCATTAATGCATGAACTGTTCTGAAGAGTTGAACCAATTAAGGTACAGCTTGACTCAATACTATTGTTTACTGTGTTATTGTCATTTCTGCTATTGATCTTTGTAGAGTTGATAATATTTGAATTAAAGCATGTAGAATTAATCAAAATTGCATTTGACAAAACACAATTAGTGACATTCTGACTGTCATTAACTGTAGAGTTTTGCAGTGTTGAATTAGATGGAATAAAATTGATAAATGTATTATTGATACAGGCAGTATTAGAGAATGTTACATTAATAAGTGTGCAACCCTGCTGTGTTACATTTACTACAGTTGTGCGATCATTACGCGAATTATTAACTGTTGAATTGCCTATAACAGAGGCTATACAAACTGAGTTAAGCAGCACAGAATTTGTAAGAGTACAATCTGTTTCTGAAGAGTTAGTTGCAGTACTGTTTGTGTTATTGCTTCGCATAGAAGTAGTTGTTGTTTTGTTAGACAATACACAGAAACTGTTTTGAAGATTGCTTGATTGCAGCACGCATGATGTGCTGTTTGTGCTATTAGCTATTGAGTTATTAGCTGTTGAGACAATTATCAAACTGCTAATTCCTGAAGAATTGATACATGTACTTGCTTGCAGGGTTGAATTCTGAATATTGCAAGATCTTTGAGAAGATGTATTGATAGTGCTGGCGTTGTTTACACTATCAAAGGCTGTTGAAACAGTTACACTACTATTAAAGCATGTTGAGTTGTGTAGTGTAGTGTTAATGATGCTGCACACATTAAGAAGTGTGGTGTTAAGAATAAGGTTTACACAGTCACGATCTCGTAGAGTGCTACTTACCATTGTGCAATTGAGCATGGTGGCATTGGTAAAGGTTGCATTGATTAGTGTTGAGTTTGTTGCAATTGCCTCACCAAGAGTAGAATTGATACATGTATTATTTATTGCCAAACTATTACGAATAGTACAAAAGTTCTGTGTTGTTGTGAAGAGTGTTGAGTTTGTACTATTACTCTGCAATGCTAATGATACATTAAGTGTACTATTTGTGCATGTTCCTCCTTCGATGCGACTGAATTGAGAACGACAATTTGTTTCAATAGTGTTGTTAAGCACTGAATTATTGTTGATAGAATCTGTTGCAGTTACATTCTGTTTTGTTGCATTATTGCAAAGCACTCCAGTAAGTGTGCTAGTGAGAATTGTACAGCTTGTCTGATTAGAATTTGTTGCAACTGAACTATTCTGTGTTGAAGCAGTAGATATCAGTCCTGTTGCTGTTGAATTTGTGCATGTTGAACGCTGCAGATTAGAACTTATAATAAAACATTCATTCTCTGTAGAAGTATTACTAATTGAGTTGTTGTTTACTGCATTTGTTTTAGTGGAGTTAAGTATGGTCGAATTAAAGCATGAAACATTGATAACATTTGATGAAAGTATCGTGCATGATGTCTCATTCACATTTACAAGAACAGAATTATTATTTGTTGAAAAAGATGAGCTTACTCTAAGCTTTGTTGCATTTGTACAATTGCTTCCAAGCAAGGTGCTATTTTGCAGATTGCAATTTGTTTGATCACTGCTATTAACAATCGAGAGGTTATTTGTTGATCCTAGTGTTGTACTATTTGTAATTGTTGAATTAAAGCAAACTGTGTTTACAATAGTGCTGTTGCTGATCTGACAAAGATCTAGAATTGTTCCATTCAAAACAGTATTGACGCAGTTACGGTCTCGAATATTGATATTCACAAGAGTGCAGTTAAGCTGTGTTCCATTAACAAACGAGGCATTGATAAGAGTTGAATTAGCAGATATTGCCTCTCCAATTGTTGCATTTGAACAAACTGTATTCTGAGCAAAGCTGTTGCGTAGTGTACAGAATTGTTCAGTAATATTAAGAGTTGAACTATTAGTATTATTGCTCTGTAGTGAAACTGTAGTTGATTTTGTGCTATTTACGCAATTCCCACCTTCAAGCCTACTGAATTGCACTCTACAATTTGTCTCTGTAGTGCCATTGACAATACTATTGTTGTTAATGGAGTCTGTGGCAACAATGTTTTGTGCTGTTGCATTAAGGCAAATCACTCCTGTCAATGTGCTGGAAAGAATTACGCAATTTGTCAGGTTTGCATTTGTAATGACTGAGCTGTTATCTGTGGCATTAATTGCAATAACATTTTGTTGGGTAGTATTTGTACATGATCCTGCTTCTGCTCTTCCAAATTGCAATCTGCAGTTTGTTTCAACAGTCTGATTTGCAATAGTATTATTATTAATTGAGTCTGTTGCTGTCACATTCTGCTTTGTTGAATTGCTGCAGAAAACACCAGTTAGTGTACTTGAAAGCACAACACAATTTGTCAGATTTGCATTTGTCAGAACTGAACTATTCTCTGTTGCATTAATACCAACAACATTCACTGCTGTTGTATTTGTACATGTACTGCTATCCAAACTGCCAAACTGAACCTTACACGCTGTCTGAGTTGACGAATTGACTATAGTATTATTGTTGATAGTATCTGTTGCAGTTGTTGATTGAATAGTAGCATTGTTACACAAGACCCCAGTTAAAGTGCTTGAAAATACAACGCAATTGGTCTCATTGCTATTCCTAACCACTGAGCTGTTATCTGTACTTGATACTGCAATAACATTAGATTTTGTTGAATTTGTGCATGAACCAGATTCCAGTCTTCCAAACTGAACATTGCAAATTGATGTTGTAGTAGCATTAATAATTGTGTGATTTGCAGTTGAGCCTGTAATACTTGCCAAAATCAGAGAGGAATTAATGCAGGTTGTGCTTAGCAATGCAGAACCTGTTAGTGTGCAAGTAGTCTCTGTACTTGCATTTACTGATGTATTACTGTTAGTTGAATTGATTACTAAGCTATTTGTCTTATTTGAGAATAGGATTGTTGATCTATGAATTGCAGTATTAAATATTGTTGAAAAATTAACAGAACTACCATTAAGAGAGCTATTTGTGCTATTGCTTCCAACTTCTGACACATTAAGATTTACTGTATTAAAACATGTTGTGTTAATAAGTGACGTGAACAAGTCACTTGTGCAATTCACCAATGCATTTGATGAAACATTGAACTGGGTTATTACTGTTATATTGCTTTGAGCTTGTGTATCATTTGCAATAAAACGCACTGTATAACCACCTTCAAGATCAGTTCCTGTAAATGTTGCATTCCAGATATCAGAAACAGCAGAAGAATTAAGCAAGGTTAGCTGCACTATTGCAGCATTAGGCTTTGTCACATTTGCACGCACAACATTCACACCAAGTAAATCAGTCACATTAGCAGCAACACGAACCAGCGAATTTACTGAAAGATTTGTTGCATTTATCGGTGTAAGATTAACAACTCTTGGAGCAGTAGTATCAGGACTAATAACAACAGTATCATTAACAAATCTCACACTCAGATTAATCACGCTTGCATCACAGGTTGCATTCCAGGTGGCATTTACTGGGCTTGTAAAGGTGCGATTAAATTCATACAAGCCAGATGATGTATTAAACGACATATTAACAGGTGATGTATCAACTAATCGAATCTCACAAAATATATTTGATCCTGAGATGTTATTATTGTTTGTTATGTTTGTGTAGTTTGCAAAGAAGATTACATTCTGTGTTGGAAAGCGTGATAATGAACCTCGCTGTACATCAGTATCATCAAAGATTGTAAGGTTTGAATTAAGTGCCTCAGGACCAGCACCTGTTCCTGATACATTGTAAATAATATAATCTGTTCCTTGAATAATAACAGTAATATTATCACGAGCAACATTATTGATTTCAGTTAGTTTAAAACGCACACGATCTGCACAATTATTTAGTTGAGAGAGTCGTGTTGCGTTCTTGCAGACAAACACGCCAACGCCAAGATTACTGTTATTGATAATAAGATTATGCTGCCTTCGAATCCCAGTAACTTGTGTAAGATTTACAGCAACATGGGTTGCATTAGTATCAATGGTTAATAATGATGCATTTACATCACTCTCATTAAAAAGACCAAGCATCTGCAAACGCTTTCCTAACGAGACATTTGTATAGGTAATTAGCTGAGCAACACTGGTGCGATCAAAATCACTAATCACTCCAGAACTTGTAGCATTAGCAACAAATGAGCGATTGCTTGTATCATTGACTGGGGAAAAGTAGCGGTTTCCTGTAACAAAGCTACAACAAACAGATGTATTAAATGGATTAACTGCTGGTTGCGAGCAATTACTAACATGCATATTTGTTGCTGAATTTGTTCCATTAAATGAAAAAGTAGCTAAGCAGGTCTGATTCTGTCCACAAAGCCCTGATAATAAAGGATATGTGCACTCTATCTTCTCACTAGAGCCGCCAATAAACATATCAATTGATGCAGTTGTCAAATCAGGATGCTCAACATGAGAATTTGTTACATTATACAAATCAATAAAATTAAATGCGCTAGATCCGCTGACATTAGTAATATCATTTACTCCAGACACATCACGACAACACAGCACATGAGCAAAATTATTAGTTGTTGCATTTGGTTGTTCAACATGACCATTAGTCAGATTTGATATACGAAGCAAATCAGTTTCACCAGAAAGACAATTGAATGTTCTAAATTGGCAAGATAAATTACCAAGCAGCGTGCTTGTTGGTTGTACAGTAATAGTAGTGGAATTAAGAGCTTGGCCAAAGATAATACCATTTGAATTCTGGCCAGGTGTAATCTCAAAAGTAAGAGTTGATTCTCTGCTATA
>CAZQZJ010000003.1:0-59311 GCA_964597775.1 uncultured Methanosarcinales archaeon | reverse complement strand
GGATGGTAAGTTTTTAGGCAATTTCTTTATTCTTGGTACAAAAACGCTTAATGTCGGTCTCTGGCCTACTTAAGCATTTTTTATAATTTAGGATTTCCAGTCACGTGGTTGTTTCATATCATTTTTTCTGACTGCATCGCCGTATCTCTGAAATTCATCAACAGTTTTTTTGGCGTTTTTGTTAAAGTCAGCCATGTCAGTGCCGCCATCAATAGTAGCTTCAGCCATTTGGTGTGCTTCAACAGAGTCTTTTGCTTTGCCAGACTTAAGTAGAATAGTTGCAAGTTCATTTATTTTTTGGATCTTTTCAATAAAGTTTGCCATGATAAAGCATGATCAGGCAAGTATATAATTCTTACGGAAATTTTGCAAAGAAATAAATACTTCATATTTTTTCATGGGATTATGACTAATCAGAATAACTCACAAGATGATAAACATCTTGTTTATCCAACAAAGTTTCAATATGCTCACATAAACAAAAAATCCCCATCTTGTCCCATTGATAAAACCATGCTTGCATATGCAACTGATTTAATTGAAGATATCTCTTGGTACGAGTGTCCAACCTGCACAAGATTCTACTCATCTGATCCCCAGAATCATCAGGAACAGGCACAGCATTATATGATTAGGATGCAGCGAGAACTTGAAGATCTTAAGAAAAAGCAAGGGCAACTTGAAGAAATCATTAACAGCGGAAAAGAGCAAGGGTTACTATCATCAACTAATAAATAGGAGCTATTTATTCTTTAGTTATGTTTGGCAAAATAAAAGAGATCCTTGATCTTAAGGAGGGTATTGATTCTCTTAGCAAGGAGTTAGTTGAGCAAAAAAAGCTTGTTGTTGAATTGTCTATTCAGTACAAAAAAGAGATTAGTGTGCTTGCAAAGAAGAATAAAGATCAAGAAGAGGTTTTTACAAGTTATCATGAGAATCTTGTGAAGTTTAAATCAGATCTTCTTAGAGAACTTGATGAGTTTAGGGTTATTAATAAAGGAGTGCAGAAGATCATGCTTGAGAGGTTTGAAAAGGAGTTAACTGATGAATTTCTAAAGTATGGTAAAAATCTTGAGGTAGAAAAAACACATGTAATAAATCTTAAGGCTGATATTGAATCTGTTGGAAAAAATCTTGTCCAACTTAACACGCATATATCTCGTCTTGTTGAGGTTGTTGGTGTAATTAAAAAAGAGGATTTTGAGCTTACGCAGCATCATAAGATGTTGCTTGCTGAGGATAAGAACAAGCGTGAATTGCTTGCTAAGATTGATACGCTTGAGCGGCTTATGGCTACAATGCAGCGTAATCGTAGGGAAGAACAGCGAAAGGCACCGTATGCATAAATTAAATCATAAATTAAATTGTGGTTAAAGAAATGGTGGGGCTGCAGGGATTTGAACCCTGATCCGGTGGTCTCTTCCTTGAAGCAAAGGCTTCAACAGACCATAGGTTTATTTCATTGCTACAGATTACTGCAGCTCATCGCTCCATGACTGGAGCCACCTATTCTAGCCAAGTTATACTACAGCCCCGGCTATGCTCTGAATCTGTGTTTGGTTTATAAATCTTGATATGTGAGTCATCATTTTTCATCTAAGAATTCTTTTCAGCGTCGAAGGAATAAGAGTGCAATAATTAGGGTAATGAAGACTAATCCAAAGGCAATAATAATTAGCAGGTTTGAAGAAATAACTTTTTGTGTGGGTTGCTGGATTATTGATATAATTACTGGGTTTGATGATACACTGTTGTTATAAGGGTCAGTTGCTGTAAATAAGATGATTTCATCTCCACTAAATCCTGGTTTTGAGTTAATAGTTGCAATACCGTTTTCATAGGAAATAGTAAGGTTTTCTGCAGGTGTGTTTGAAAAGATTAGTGATTCTTGTTCAGGGTCTTGGAAGTATTGGTTAAGGTTAATTAGGGTTGCAGATCCATTAATAAGCTGGTTTGGTATGCCGCCTGATAAATTTGTAATACCAGCAATCTCTCTAGTGGTTTGAGAAATTTCGTTGCTTAGATTTTCTAGTGTTGTATCAATTGTTGTTTGTTTTGGTTGAATCTGTATCTGTTGGAGGAGAAGATAGTATGAACCTGCTACCAGGCTAAGGAGGATAAGTAAGATTCCGAGTATAATGGCTATTTTTTTTGTTGGTAGCATTCTTTTTGATGTTCTGGTTTCAAAAAGTGCGTCAACCTTTTCAGGTGCTAGAATCTTTCGTCGAATCTTTATTTCAGGTTCAGTAGGAGGTTGCTTGTTTGTTGGTTTTGGTTTGGGTTCTGATTTGCCGCTAATAGCAAAAAAGCCAATGCCCTCAGATTCAGCGTTGTATATAATTTTTGTTAGGTCTTCGTTTATTTCTTGTGTAGTAAGCGGTTTCCATCGTCCTCCGCTGTAGCGTTGTAGTATGACTGCTTCTTTTGTTATGGTGTTGTGTTTTAGCCAGGATTTTGGTATGGAAAATGTTAATTGTATTCTTTCAATGTTTCTGTCTGCATTTGATCGTAGTTCTATGAATTTGTATGGAATTCCGTCTGGGTCAGTGAATGTGGGTTGTGAGTGGTGTATATATGTGCCAATAATAAGTCCTTCAGTGCTTGATTTTATTTTGATAGTGCAGTTTGTTAGGCCACTGTTGTGGTGTGTGTTAAGGTTTACAAGTCTATTTGTAGGAATGTCTCCTAATGGGGTGATGGTTGTATTTTTGTGTTGCTGATAAGTGCTAATGCATCCTAAGATAAAAAGAAGTGTTGCAGAACCTGCTGTTGCTAGAGTTAGCATCAATGCCTGGTTTGCTATGGTTTCTCTAAAAAGCCAGGATGTTAAACTTATTCCAAATAGGATAATAATAAATATGCCAAGTACAAGCCATTGTTTGGTGTGAGATCCGCGTAATAATTTAATATCTGTTTTTTTTACAACAATATTTTCTCTTGTGAGGTTTTCACGCAGTTGTTGTTTAAGTGTGTGAACCTCATTAAAGAGTTTTATTTTTAGCCATTCAGTTCGTCTTTTAGTTATGAATTTGTAGAGTAAAAGGCATGTAATTCCCATTAAAAATCCGCTGGTAATAAAGATAAGGTATTCAGGTAGGACATCACGAATAGTGTATCCTCCTATTCCTAATAAGATAACAATAATTGTAGTGATTAGCCAAAATAATTTTCTTCCTGGTCTATCCTGTGAAGTTTTTGGTATTACTAGATTTTCTTGTTTAATCTCTTTTTCTAAGATAGGAATAAGTGCTGTGTGCCATTGTTCGTGTTTGGCTTTGGTTCGTGCTAATTGTCTTTCTTCCTTGAGAGTAAGTTTAGCTAATTCCTTTGCTTGTTGTTGTCTTATGTTTTCAAGTCTTTTCTGCTTCTTTGTTTGGCGTCTTTCTTCTTTTGCAGCTTCTTTTTGTGCTTTGCGTTCTAATCTTCGTTGTAATCGTTCATCTTTTGTGTTGTTAAGGTGGTGTTTGAGTCTGGTGGTTCCAAATATTGCTAGTCCTATTAAGCATATGCTAGCAAGGATTGAAATGATTTGTTGTGTGAAGAGTGTTTTAAGTTTGGATTCTTTTTGGTGTCTAAGAATGATCTGGCGTGCATACTCAATTCCAGTGGATGTGGTCTGTAATACAATGGTTATTGGGTAGTCTTGAAATCTGAGTTCTTTTGGTGGGTCAATAATAAGTTTAAAAGATGATTCTTCACCGCCTGGTATGCTGATTTGGGTAACTGATGCATTGACAAAATCAGCATCCTCTACACTCACCTTGTAGGTAGTATCTTCATTGCCAAGGTTTTTTACTCTAATCTTGGCTTGACTTTTATTTTCTGGGATGATAATAATATCAACATCTGGTGCTATCTTTGGAATGCCTGTTGGTAAGATTTCAAAAATAAGTGGTGTTAGAAATATCTCGTTGCTGCCTTGGTTTTTGGTTTGAAGTTGTATGTCAAATCGTCCGTATTGGTCGCATGGTAGGATAATACTTAATCGTGTTGTTCCAATTTGTTCTGGTGCAAGTGTTAGAGAGGGTTTAGAAAAGGTGGCGAAATCATTGAGTTGGTCTAAATTAAAGGTGTATTCATCAATAAATTCAGTTTCGAGATTGATAATGTTCAGATCAAAGATTTGTGGCGTGCATGGGGGAGATGGTAATTGTGATGTGGTGATTTCTATATCAATTCCTTGTGCTAGTGCAGCCTTTACTGATAAGAATATGATGAGGATGATTAGTCCATAATAGGTTAGCTTTTTCATCGTTGCAATATTTCCCCATAGGTGCTCATGTGTGGTAGGGTTCTTTCCATTCCCAACAAAGCATCCTCCTATTTATCTTCTGTATGACCTTGTAAGAACTCAATAATAGGTCTGCATCTGGGTGATAGATGACGATGAACCTTCTTTTTGTTCTCGTTGTTTTCTTGATGCTATTGCAAGACCTATGACAACAAGGAGGATTACAAAAAAGACTAATGCACCTTCAAGAATTTTTTTTACAGTTTGCATACTTGATGCCACTGGTTCTGTAATATTGATTGTAAGTGGAATCTCTTTAGATATTGAGTCCCCAACTTTAATTGTAGCTTTGAATACTTTTGTTCCTAATAGTGCATCTTCATATGGTGTAATCTGGATTGTGAAGAGTTTTAGTTCCTTGCTGTCAATAATCATTGTTCCTGTTGGGTTGATTTGTATATCAGCAAACTCATCAGTGCCAGAGACAGTAACTACAACAATTTTGCTTCCTGCTGCATTGTTTTGTACAGTGATAGGGAATATGGCTGATTTTCCTGCCTGGGTGCTTTCAAGTTGTGAGTTTACACTAATTATTGCTTTTGGTGTTTCTTTAGTGCCATCAATTCCTGTTGTAGCGCCGTCTTCAGTTCCAATGATATTGATTGTTTTGGTTGCTGAGAGTTTGTTATGGCGTTGTTGGAATTCAACATCTACTCGGATAAGGTATTTTCCTGATTTGGCATTTGCAGGGATTTTTAGGAAGAGTTCTTCTGTTTCTTCTTCGTCATTGACACGTAATTCATCAATGTAATCTGTTGCTTGTACTCCTAATTCTGGAATTGAAACAGTAACGCGTACGTCATCTTCGCGTTTTTCTCCTTTGTTTTCTAATCGAACTGTAGTTAGTAATGCCTTGCCAGCAATCACGTTGTCTTGTGGTGTGAAAATAACATCTTCAAGCCGTAGGCTGTGTCTTGGTACGTCAAGTTTAAGGCTGTATGTTTGAATAAGTTGGTCGCCGTTTCTATCAGATATAATGATTCGAAGTTTGTAGTCGTCCTCGTCTACATCATCTGAGATGCGTAATCGAAGGCGTTTGATATAGGATACATTGGTGTCTGCATCAAAAAGTCTAGTTGAGTCTTGTATAGGTTCAATGTCATTGAATTCAAAGCCTGAGATAAATGCTTCAACCTCAACATTTTTCGTGTCATTAAGAGCAGTAAGTTTAATGTCAACAGGGATTTCTTGTCCGCGTTGAATATCCAGTCTATTTACTTCATTAGGCAATAGAACAAAGTCGTCTACTCTAACCTCATCAATGCGAATCGCAATAGGTGCTGCGTGTACTAAAGATATTGCAAAAAGTGATATGACCATCACCAATAAAATGCCTAATGAATATCTTTTTTGGTTCATGATAATACCCCTCAATGCAGGCTGGAAAGCCTACTTCTATTTAAAGGTTTTCATTATTCTTATTTTGTAGTAGTGAACAGTAATACCTACTTAATAGTGTATTTAATAGCGTCTTCATTTACTTAATCACCATTGCTCACGCGAATCACAGTTTCTCTGTGAATGGTTCGTCGTGTATCATCATTGCTTATACTTACTCGGATAGTATATTCACCAGGTTGTGTATCATCTGGGATAGGGAGTCTGATAGGGATGTTAATAGATCGTCCCTTGCCTCCTAGATCAACAGGGCCTTTTCGTGTGTAGATACCTAGTTCAGGGATCATCATAGTAACGTGCATCTTATTGAGTCGTAAATCTCCAGTACTCTTAAATGTGATAGCACCTTCAAGGTCTTCTCCTGGTTTAAGATCATAGGCATTTGGTAAAAAGATGCTGTTTACAAAAAGTTTTACAAGAGGTTCTTCCTCAGTAGTCTTGGCATTGTCTGCATTTACAGAAATGACAAATTGTTTAGCAGTTGTTTTGTTCTGTGCATCTGTTGCTATAATCTGTGCAGTAAACAATCCAGGTTGTGTATAAGTGTGTGTGATTTGGCTATTATTTCCTACTCCTTGAAATGATCCATCTCCAAACAGCCACACAACGCTTACAATAGAGGCATTGTTTGGTGTAATATTTGTAGTAAAGGTGACTATGAGTGGTGCTGTGCCAGATAATGGTTCTGCGCTTGCAGCAATGTTTGGTCCAAGTAATGGTGTTTGATTCACTCCGCTTGCTGCCACATCAATGGTGAAATTTAGAAATGATGCAAGGCCAAAAGTGTCTATGGCAACAAGTTGTGCAATAAATCTTCCCACAGTTGTGTAGATATGGTTAATAGCACTAAGCGGATTTACAATCTGGCTTGTTCCATCGCCAAAAAACCATGCAACTGAGGAAAATCCATCTGGATCTGTAGCATTAACAAAAAATGTTGTAGTTAAAAGAAGATTGCCTCGAAGTGGTGTTACTGTTGCAAATATGTGGGGCGCTGTGTTGTTTGGATTTGGTGGGTTAATAGTGATGCTAAATGATCGTGAACTTGATACTCCTTGGTTATCTGTTGCTAGGATAACTGGAATAAAGCTTCCTTGATTTGTATAAGTATGGAAGATGGTGCTGTGTGCTGAAACGTTTTGTGTTTGACCATCGCCAAAAAACCAGGTTACTCTTGCAACACTTCCATCATCTGTTACATTTGCATTAAATAGTGCAGTTAATGGAACGTTTCCAACATTAGGAATAACACTTGCAGTAATGTTTGGTGCTTGGTTTGTTTGATTTCCAGGTGTAGTTGCATTTGTGGTTGTGATGGTGAATATTCTTGTTGTTTGTGCACCTTGATTGTCAGTAGCTAGTAAGGTTGCTTGAAACGTTCCAGCAAAAGGGTAGAGGTGTGTAATTTGGCTGTTTGCTGATACAGCTTGTTGTTGGCCATCTCCAAATATCCAGATCACATTTGAGATTCCAGTGTCATCTGTTACATTTGCAGAAAAGTTTACAGTGAGTGGTATGGTTCCGTTAAGTGGGTTTACGCTTGCTAAGATGATTGTGGGTGGTGTGTTTGTGCTTGTGCCATTAACAATAATCTGGAAATTTCTAGATGTGCTAAGTCCTTGATTATCAAATGCAGCTATTGTTGCTGTGTATGTTCCTGGTGTATTATATATATGTGTAAATGCTGCGTTTGAGCCAAAGTTTTGAGTTGTGCCGTCTCCAAATATCCAGAGTACTGAGTTTACTTGTCCATCGTCAGTTACATTGTGTATAAAGAATGGTGTGAGTGGTGCATTTCCTGTTGTTGGATTTATTGAGGCTACTGTGATATTTGGTGCTTGGTTTTGTGTACCATTTTGTGTTGTGTTTTGTGCTACAAGAAAGTTGGTGTAGGTTGCTGTGGTTGTGCCATTGTTGTAGATAAAGTTGCTTGTGAGTCCTTGGTTTTTTACAGTGCACAGGTATTGGTTTGGTGTTGTGTTGAGTAAGCAGTTGGTGGTGAAGAGTTGTCCGTTGGTATTTAGTGATGATATATTGCACACTGTGTCTGAGCATGTAGGTAGTTGGAAATCAAGGTAAAGGTCATCAGTATCATTTAGATATCCTGTAGCTGTATGTGTTATTTCTACGATGGTGTTACTTGACAAACTAAATATTGCTTGTGGATTTGCAGTTTTTGTAGTGGTTGTTAAAAAATTGTTGAATATTATTGTGCTTGGTGAGATGGTTTGGTTGGTGTTAAAATCAACGCTTTGCGTATTGAGTGTAAAGAGAATGGTGTTGTTAAATACAGGTGCAGGTGGTCCTGTGCTTGTAATGGTAAAATTCCGTGTTGCTGATAAGCCTCTGTCATCAAACGCTACAATGATTGCTTTAAAGCTTCCTCCATTAGTGTAGATGTGATTTACACTCGCTGTTGTTCCAATGCCTTGCGTAGTTCCATCACCAAAAATAATCTGTGCACTCTCAACTCGGCTGTTGTCTGTGATAGAGATTGTGAATGTGACTGCTAGTGGTGCAGTGCCGTTTAGTGGGTTTACTATAGCAGCAATTGATGGTGGTGGATTGATTTGTGATTCTGTTTGGCTAACTAAGAAGTTGTGTACTGTTACTCTGTTTTCTGTTGGTTTCCAGAAGAATCTGCTCTCAAGTCCATTATTTGTGATAATGCAGTTATAATCATTAAATATGGTGTCAATTTTGCATGTTGTGTTAAACAATCCTCCTGGTGGTAAGAACACGCTCATCTGGCAAAGGGGTTGTGTTGTGCAGTTTGTGAGTTGGTTGTCAAAGAAAATATCGTCAGTATCAGTAATATATCCAGGTGATGCATGTGTGATTTCTTGTGCAAGGTTTCCTTGAACATTAGGAATGTCTACAACTGGGTTGGCGTTAAAGTTTTGTCCGCCAAAAGTGATGGTGCTTGGGATTGAAAGATTTGTGTTAAAGTCAAATCCAGCTGTGCGCATTAAGAATCCTTGTGTTTGAGTTGCTAAAACTAAGGTAAATGTAGTGATAATAAGCAGTAGTCCAATTCCTGATATAGTTGATCTCATAGGTGTTTCCTATCTAGTGTCTCCAGGGCCAATGTGATTATTTGGGTTAAATCCAGGGCTTGTTCCACTACCACTTCCTCCGCCTCCTCCAGAACCGCTTCCAATACTGCCCCTTGCTGGAGCTTGGTTGCTTCTGCTACTACCTCTTCCTCTCAAAATAAGGTATAAGATTGTACCTCCTAGAATAATAGGAACTGCATTGTTGATACGTGTACGGTGTTCTTCTGGACTTTTTTCTGTGTTATTTAATCTGCTGTCATATTCTGGACCAGGAACATCCAAAGGAATCTTAGGACGTGAATCAGAATAAGAAGGAGGAGTCTGTGGTGCAGGGCTTGGCGTAGGTTCTGGAGAAGGAAGTGGCAATGGTTTGTATTCAAATCCTGTGGTTTCTTCTTCAGAATCTAATTCTTGAACAATATTATCAATACCTCCTACTACATCTTGATCTGTAAGAATTGGTCTGTAGGTATTTTCGTTTGGTAATTTGAATTCAACAGTTTTTCCATTGGTTGTTCGTATCTTGACTCGTAGGCTGTTTGCTGCATTGTTAATGGATTCTACAAGGTCAGTATAGTTTTTAGGATCCTTTTTTTTGTAGGTGTCAATAAGTATTTGTTGGACTTTGTTGCTGTTCCAATAATCAGCAACTTCAACTCGATATGTTTGTGGTATAGTGTCTGCAAATGCAATTGATTGGAGTAGGGTAATTCCTGCTATACATTTAGCAGTTGTTTTGTATAATGATGTAAACAAGTCTTGTGCTGATGTTGTATATTTCATTGCAACCCCCCCAAATCTAATAATTACTTTTTAGAAGTAGTAACATATTTATAAAGTTGAGGTGAAAATCATCATTTAAAAAATCTAGAAGCCTGCAGTCTTGAGTGCTTTCTGTAATTTTAGAAGAGTTGAGTCAACAGGTTTGTTTGTAGTATCTTGTCTTTTTTTTGTCTCAGAAGAATGTATTATAGAAACTGGTGTTTTCTCAGTATTCTTTTGTTTTTTAAGGTCAGATAATTGGGCATATATATTATTAAGACGTTGTTGTAGGGTTTGTAATTCTTTTGTTGTTTTGTCTTGAGTAACAACATGCTGAATATCTCCAAGTTGTTTTTCAACTTTTCTTAATTGTGTTTCAAGTGATGTAGTTTTTGTTGCAGATTTCAGAACAAGATTTGTGATAGTATCAATCTTTTTTACAAGTTCTACTTGCTTACTAGCATCTAGTGTATTTTTTGATCCTACTATTTCTTTGCGCACTTCATGCAATCTGCTGCGTAGGTCGTAATGTGTAACCTTTCCTAGCTGGGATAGGGTGTATACGCTTATTGCGCCAGCAGCAATACCTACGATGCCTCCAAGAATCAAATAATCTAATTTTTTGTAGAGTTTGTGAAATCTCTCGTTTTCATTAGGTGGTGGGGAAAGGTTTAGTGTATATCTTGCTTGTTGTGTGTTATTAGGTTGTGAAGAATGGTCTGTACTAATTCCTTCTTGTTGTTGTGTTTGTGTTTTCTGAGCTTCTTGTTTGTTTGGTGTTATGTTGATGCTATTATCAACTTGATAAATAGGATCTTGTTCTTGTGTAGATGTCTCAGTAAATATTGCAGTATCATTCTGTATATTCTGTTTAATAAATATATTGCGTGCTTTGATAGCATCGTGTTGAGCCGACTTATCAAATAAGATATAGGTAGGGCTGTGGCTTTCAAGAAATTCATAATTTAATCTACATTGTGTGTCAAATAAGATCTTTTGTAAATTATTTGTTGTGATAAGGGTATTCTGTGATTTTAGGTAGATCATGGCATCACGAATAATTCCATTTGTTAGCACCTTGCGTTCGCTATCTTCTCCAAGCGAGCCTCCAATAAAACCAAGATATCTTTGTTTAAGGTGTAATCTTATTTGTCGTATGTATGGTCGTAATGGGGAAAGGTTGGAATAAGTCATGATTAGCATAAAGATTTCGAACTTTAAAAAGATTAGTTCTATTGGTACTTGTTAAGCCAGCGCCTCTGCAACCGATAGGGTCTTAACAAGTACTTTTATCGTATTGAATCATGTAAAAACCGATATGAGGCAGGAACTCCATTGATTAAATAGTCTGTGTTAAAATAGGTGCTAAGTCCAGCTGCAAGCCGTCCTTTCATGTCAACACTGTCTCGTGCAAATGATGTCAAATTATTGTATAATCCTTCTGCAGCATCTCTTGGTGATGTTTCTCCAGCTCCGAAAAGAATGTGTGATGCAAGGGCGTCTGTGTTTCCATGTAGCATGGCTTCATAGTTCTTAAAAAAAAAGTAGTTGCTAAGTAGTCTCCATACATCTGTTGAGGCAAGTCGTGCGATTTTTCCTTCTCCTATGTCTTCACCGATTTTTCCGAGATTAATAAAGGAACGATCAAGTACATGTATAGGGAGTTTGAGAAAGGATCTTTCCAAAAATCCAGCTAGTGATGTGTTTTGTTGGTAGATATCATCCATATGTTTGCGAGCAGCTGCAAAACCATCAACATATTCTTTGGTAGTGGTAAATCCAAATTTGTAGTGTGGTTTGCCGTCATAGTCAGTGTTTATAGTGAGGTGTTCTGGTTGTAGGCAAGTTTGGAGATATTCGCGTAAGTCAGTGTGTTTTTGGACATGGTCAAACATGTCATCAAGTACATGGCCTATGCGTTGGTGCATGTCCATGTACCATGCAAATGTGTCTGGGTTGATCCACGCATCCATGCTAAATTCGTTTCTGTATTGGAATGCGTGCATGATCATGGTAGTGCCAAATTCTGCGTGTGTAAAATCATTTTCAAATGGGTTGTTGGTTCGGATTGCGCTGTTGGCATGGTAGTAAACCCATCCATTTCTGTCCAGTTTGTCTTTTTGTATGATGTTGCCATCGCTATCTCGTGGTAGGTAGCTTTCCGCCCGAATCACGACCTTTTTGATATTTTCTACATGCGAATCTCTGATCTCCTCTGTAAATATGAATTTGTCAGTGACATTCTCTGCCCAGTTTCCTTTTTGTATGATTCTCTTTTTGTGTTCTTCAAGGATCTTTATTTCTAGTGTTAGCTGTTCTCGTATCTTTTCTGAGAATTTTGGTGCATACTGCTGTATTACTTGGGTATGGTTTAGTAATTTTGCAAGCTCGGAAACTACCACTTTATTATATGTTGGAAGGAGCTTTTCTTCACGATTGACAAAATAAGGGCTCTTGATTATATATTGGTAAAATAAGGGGATGTCTTGTTCTGCAACATAGGGGTATGCTGTTCTTAAAAAGCTGTACCATAACGTCTTAGCATCAGTAAGAATCACTTGGTATGGTCTAGCATTTGCTTTGTGTCTTTGGGAATTGATTAGTTCTTTGCTGATCTCTTCAAGTCTGCTTGTAAATTGTTCTGGGGTTATCTGTGGATAGGTGGCATTTGTTTGTTCTGGTCTGGGTTCTTCAAGACTAGGTTTTGTAGGAGATGGCTCTGGTGTTGGAATAGCTAGGAGATTCTTTTCTTCAAAATCTGATTCTTGAACAATATTATCAATACCTCCTACTACCTCTTGATCTGTAAGAATTGGTCTGTAGGTATTTTCGTTTGGTAATTTGAATTCAACAGTTTTTCCATTGGTTGTTCGTATCTTGACTCGTAGGCTGTTTGCTGCATTGTTAATGGATTCTACAATGCTTGTATAGTTTTTAGGGTTCTTTTTTTTGTAGGTGTCAATAAGTATTTGTTGGACTTTGTTGCTATTCCAGTAATCAGCTACCTCAACGCGGTTGGCTTGGGGTATATTACCAGCAAATGCAATGGACTGAATAAGGGTAAGACCTACAATAGCCTTTGCAGTTGATTGGTATAATGATCTAAGTGTGGTTGGTAGTGGTTGGTATATCATTGCAGATGATCAATCCAAATTGATCCAATACTAATAATGATATATCATTTTTAAACTTGGGTGTTTTAGTTACTTATAAAAAAACGTTTAATGTCGGCCTCTGGCCAACTTAAGTTTTTGTACCAAGAATAAAGAAATTGCCTGAAAACTGACCATCCCACCCTTCGCTTCGCTCACTCCGCAGCAAGCTGTGGGATATTGGTCAGTTTTCTCGCTTCGCGACCAACAATTTCTAATTTCAGAATCGGATTGTGCAACAGTAGCAGAGCTGTGGGGTATTGAACCCAATTCTGAAATAAAGCAAGGCAGAAGGTGGTTTAAAAGGGGCGCTCCCATTTTTTCATTGTGGGGTATTTTTTTATCAATGGGTTATTCAAAGTTCTTCTTTCTTAATCATTATAAACTACTCTTATTGTGTAGGTCTTTATGGCAAAGCGTGTTACGATTGTTGGTGCAGGTCCTGCAGGAAATTGGGCAGCTTATCAGCTTGCAAAGGCTGGGTTTAGGGTGTCTGTTTTTGAAGAGCATGAAACCATTGGTGAACCATTTCAATGTACTGGGATTCTTACTAGTCAGCTTTATTCATTTTTAGATATTAAGCCTGTTCTCGTGAATACCTCGCAGGTTGCGCGTATTATCTGTGGTTCAAACTATGTTGATGTGAGTATGAAGAGGGATAATGTGATTATTCATCGTGAGGAATTTGATAGGCATCTTGCTAAGAAGGCGCAGGATGCTGGTGCGATGTTTTATACAAAGCATCGTGTGCAATCTAACACAAAAACCACAACTAGGGTTAAGGATATTGCACAACAGAATATTAAGAGTGTAAAGCATGATTATCTTATTGGTGCTGATGGTCCGACAAGTATGATTGCAAAGAATAATGGTATGTGGTGTGATCGTAAGTTCTGGTTTGGTGTTCAAGCAAGGGCGTATCTTCCTAATGATAATAAGATCGAATTTTTTACAAATATAGGTACGTTTTCATGGATTGTTCCAGAGAATAGTGATGTTGTTCGGATTGGTTTGCTTGCTCATCGTCAGGGTAAGGCAATTTTTGATTTGATGTGTAAGAATCGTGGTGTGACTAAGTTTATTTCATATCAAGGTGGTCTTGTGCCTATTTATAATCCAAATGTGGTAACTCAAAAAGGCAATATATACCTTATTGGTGATGCTGCGCTTCAGGTGAAAGCTACGACTGGTGGTGGTATTATTCAGTCAATGATAGCTGCTAAGGCATGTGCAGATGCAATTATTAATAATCGGAGTTATGAAAAAGAGTGGCGTAAAAGTATGGGTCTTGATTTGTGGTTGCATTTAAAGATGAGACAAGTAATGGATAAATTTACTGATGCAAATTGGAATATGCTTATTGATATTTTTAAGTCAGATAAGAATAAGCAGCTTTTGGAGTGTCATGATCGTGATCATCCAAAGAAATTCTTTTTTAAACTCTTGCTTCAAGAGCCAAGGTTATGGAGGTTTGCAAAATTCTTAATCTAGATAGATTTAAAAATCAGGCAGAGTTGCCCAGTAGGGACGATGACAAATAAAAAAGATGATGAGGTTGAGCTTAATCTTTCTTGGTTAAAGAATATTTTTAAGAAAGGTGGTGAAGAGCATGAAACACACAAGTCATCCCATAAAGATGGTACACATAGAGAAGATATGCATACAGATGATGTTGCTATTTCATGGAATCCTAAAGCTGTTTGGCATTTTCTTGTTGTTCATCATGCAGCGATTTTTATTCTTATTGCAATTGGGTTTTCAGCATATTTGCGTGCGACTCCATGGGAGATGCCTATTACTGATGGGTGGGCTCGTGATACGCTTACAAATAATGTAAGAGGATCAATAACTGCGCAGATTCAGAGGCAGTATCCGAATCTTCCTGTTGATAAGCGTAATGAGTTGATTCAGGTTGATTTGCAGCGTTTTTTGCAGGAGAATAAGGCTCAGCTTGATGAGCAGGTTAAGTCGCAATCTGAGTATTTTAAGTCAAGGTATCGTACGCCTGATGGTGATCATATGCTTTTAGATATTGATTCATATGCATATTTTAGGGAGACGTGGAATCTGGTTCAGTATGGGCATTTGGGAAATGCGATTATTAATGGCACTGTTCTGTGGGATACCTTTGTTCTTGCTCCTCTTGGTATTCCTCCCGGTGATAATTTGCATATTCATCTTGGAGCCTGGATGTATGGGCTTTGGCATTTCTTTGATCCAAGTGTGACTGTGTTTAAGACGATGTTTTGGCTTCCATTTCTTATAGCTCTTATTGCTCCTATTCCTGCATTTTTTATTGGTCGTAAGTTTGCAGGTCCTATTGGTGGTTTTTTTGCAGCATTGTATATGGCTATTAATCCAGCTACACTTGCGCGTACCAGTGCTGGTGTGCCAGATACTGATGTGTATAGTATTGTTTTTCCTTTGTTGGTGATTTGGGCGTATCTTGAGGCCTATGATGGAAAAACCCTTCGTACAAAGCTAGTATGGTCAGGGCTTGCTGGTTTGTTAAGTGGGTTGTATGCTTGGGCATGGAGTGGGTGGTGGCATGTGTTTTGGATTGCACTTGCTGGTACTATTGCTTATATGATTCTGCGTGCATCTATCTCGTATCGCAGAGAGCCTGCAACAACCCTTAAATCTCTTAAGACAACTGCACTAGTTCTAGTAGTATACATCTTCAGCTCAGGTTTTTTTGTAACAATCTTTCGTGAGTTTAATTTTTTTATTGAGGCTGCAAAACAACCTTTTCTTTTTATAGCTATTCAGGCAGCTGCAAAACAAACTTTGTGGCCAAATGTGTATACAACTGTGGCTGAGCTTAATACTGTTGATTTGCAGGGTATTCTTGGTAGTATTGGTGGTTGGACATATGCAATTATTGCATTAATAGGGATTGGTTTTGCTATGACAAAAAAAGATGAGCATAATCATTATGATTTTAAGTTTGGTCTTATTTTGTTGTTTTGGATTGCATCTACTGTGTATGCAAGTACTAAGGGTGTTCGTTTTCTGATGTTGCTTTCGCTTCCGATTACGATTTGTTTTGCAAGTTTTGTTGGAAATCTTTGTGAGGTGATTGGAAAGTGGCTGTATGATCATATGGGTGTTCCATCAGCAAAAAATGTTATTGCTGTTATTCTTTTTATCATGCTTATTTTTAGTAATCAGTGGCCTTCTGCAAAGGCTGTGAGTAAACAGAATATTCCTCTTATTTCTGATGCTTGGTGGAGTTCGCTTACGCATATTCGTGATGTTGCAGAGCCTAATGCTATTCTTACGTCTTGGTGGGATTTTGGGCATTGGTTTAAGGCTGTTGCTCAGCGTCCAACAACCTTTGATGGTGGAACACAGAATACGCCAGTTGCTCATTGGGTTGGTAAAATGCTGCTTGATTCTGATGAAAAAGAGGCTGTTGGTATTTTGCGTATGCTTAATTGTGGTAGTAATCGTGCAGCTGATTTGCTTGAGCAAGAGTTTGGTAATGATACTGTTAAAGCTGTTGACCTATTGTATAGCATATTTAAGTTGGATCTTGATGCTGCGCGTGTAGAGCTTCTTAAGAGTAATGTCTCTGATCCTGATCATATTCTTGAGTACACGCATTGTAATCCTCCTGAGTCTTTTGTGATTGCAAGTGATGATATGATTGGTAAGGGTGGTGTTTGGGCGCATTTTGGGAGTTGGAATTTTACAAGGGCAAATATCTATATTAATACAAAGAATACTTCAAGGCGTCAATCTATTGAGTATGTTCAAAGTCTGGGTCTTGATGAGGCTCAGGCAACACGACTTGTTGATGAGTTAAGGTCTTTGCATGATGATCGAAGTATTAATAGTTGGATTGCTCCTTGGCCTGGTTATGCAGGTGGTTCTGGGTGTAAAAAGCAGGATGATATTGTGAGGTGTCAGAATGGTGTTGAGGTTAATCTGACTAATTGGAGTCCTAATCAGAATAATGGGGTGTCAAGTGTCAAGCGTTTGGTGTATGTTGAGAATGGTGAGCTTCGTATAAAATCATTTAATCAAAGTGTTAATGAGCTTGATGGGCTTTTGTTGCCTTCCTCTACTTCTGATTATACGATGATTTTTTCTCAGTACCCATTAGGTACTGGGCTTTTTACGCGAATGTATTTCTTAGAGGGATTGGGTTTGCAGTATTTTGATAAGTTTTATGATCAGAGTGGTGTGACTGGTGCGCGTGTTATTACATATCGTGTTGATTGGGATGGGAATAGCACGAATTATCCGTATAGCCAATATAATTTTACTACTAATGTTACTCAGGTATCTAAGGGTGTTTCTTTAAAGTCTAAGAATAAGTCTGTGGTTAAGAATGCCACAATTTAATATGGGTATTCGTGATTTTTTTTTGTCGTGGCAAACAATTGCAGTTTGTAGTGTTCTACTTGTCTGGTTAGGTATAGAGTTTTTTCTTTTTTCTCAGTTTTATTCTCTTCCAAGTCCTGTGTATGGTGGGGATGTGTATTATCATTTTAGTGTTGTTAATCATATTTATAATGGTGGGTCTCCTTTGATGAGTTCACAATTTTTAGGTGAGTATGCTCATTATCCTTGGATCTTTCATCTTTTGGTGGTTGTTTTTGCAAAGATAAGTGGATTATCTGCTCTTTCTGCTGATATCTATGCTCCACTTTTTACTACTTTGTTTTCAGGGATTATTTCCTATTTGTTAGGGTTGCATGTCTTTGAGAGTAAGACCTTTGGTTTGCTTTTTGCAATGTATTGGGTTACTTTGCAGATACCGCATGCAGCTCCAAGTCCATTTGGTCAACTTGTGATTTTTCCTCTTTTTATTCTTGCAGTTTCAACTGCGACATCCTTGCCATCTTTACCAAAGCGTGTGTTTGCAGGGATTGCTCTTGGTCTTACTGGTTTGTCTCAGGTGGCATTGTGGATTGCTGCTTTTATTTATCTCGGGCTTCTTATGGTGTGGAGGGTTATTGAGCAGCATGTAAGATATGATAATTCCAGTTTCCAGTTGATCCGCATAAATGATGTTTTTGATAGTATAAAGCAGCAAGTGTTGTGGGTGTTGCCGATTCTTTTGATTGGTTTGCCTATTGGAATGTTATTTTGGGCTCCTGCTTTTTTTGTATATCATGGAGTTACGCCGAATCGTTGGGCAGATTATGTTGCTGCAGGTGATACTCTTACATTTGGTGCTGTTTGGGATATGGTGGAGTATTTGTTTTTTAATCTAAGGATGTGGGTTAATCTTCCTTTTTCATTGCTTGCTCTTGCAGGTCTTTTTTTCTCTCTAACTAGAATGCGTAGGTTTCATGTTCCGTTTCTTGTTTTTGTTACAGCTGCAATTGGTTTTTTTCATCCTCTTCTAACCCTTCCCCTTTTTAAGACATCGATTGGGTATTATGCATTTGGGTATGTGTTTGATCTTGCACAGCCTCTTCTCTTTGTTATGGCAATCTATATTATATATCGATCACTTTCTAGTGCAAATCTCAAATCCATTTGTTTTTGTGTTGCAGCATTGCTTGTTGTTGCTCATGCATATGGTATTTATGGGATGTATGATTCAGATCAGTGGACTCGTGTTGGTAGGCAAGAAAATCCTATGTTTGTGCTTGCTTCAGAGATTATTGATACTGTGCCAAATACTGCTGTATTTCTAGTGACGCATGAAGAAACAGGGTTTGCGTTTAATGCTCTTACTGGTAAAAAGGTGGTTCTTGCGCGTCGCACACATGCCTCTCCTTTTGTTGATATAAATAAGCGTGTTGCAGATACAGCAGTGATGTTGTATGGTAATAATAGCAATACTGTGGTTGGGTTGTTGCAGAATTATTCTGTTCAGTATTTGTATGAGGATTTTTATTCTTATCAGCAGCAGGCACTCTGTGATAGCTATTTCGGTCGTCTGAATCAGACAGGTGGTGGTGATGCAAGTTTTGCATGTTTACGTACCACTCTGCAGTATGCATCTTATTTGGGGGATAATGGGATTTCTTTTGTCAAGGTTCATGCCAGGCTTGATCCAGCCTCGAGTGTTGCGCCGCAATTTGATTTGCTTGCTATTCGTCCAGGTAATTATACCTGGGTTGCAACTCATGGAAATTTGATTCGTCAAGCAGGAACTCCTCCTCAAATTATTCAAAAGTGGGTTGAGTTAGAAACAAGAAGTACAATTACATAGAAAGTTTATTTCCTTGTTAGGGACAATGCATGCTTAAAAATACTGGTGTGTTCCTGTTTGTATTATGGGGTTATTATCTAGCAAGGGTTTAGAAGCGCTTATTGAGAATACAAAGGATCGTTTGCTGGCTAATAATATTAAGCAGGTTTATGTTCCTGATACAAATGTGTTGATTGCCAGTTGTGGTTTTGCTGCCTTTGTGCTTAGTGGTAATAAGATTCCTGAGGAGTTGACCAAGGATCGTCTTGGTGATTTGTTTGCAAATCAGGCAGTGAGTTATTCTCCTGATCCAAATGGTGTGATTCTTCTTTCAACAGTTGATGATGAATTGGATCATCTTAAGGGAAGAAAGGATAAGTCTGAGGCAGTTCGTGCTTCTGCTACAAAGGCAATTAGCGTTTTTGAATATATAACCCAATTAGGTTTTTATAAGTCTTCTAGGGAGCTTGCTAATTCAGGTATTGAGTTGGAAAATAAGGCATTGTATTTTAGGTTTGATTCTGGGGATGAGAGTTTTGTAAAGGGTTTGTATAATCCTTCTCCAGATGCAAGGATTGTTGGTGCTATAAATCAGTTGCAGCAGCGTTTGTCTCCTGTGAAAGTGTTTTTTGTTTCTGATGATATGCATGCACGCAAAAAGGCAATGGAATTAGGTGTTGAGGCTCAGAAGTATCGGTTTCATGCTGTAAGGGATCCAAATCAGCTTTATATTGGTTGGGTAGAGAAGATGGTGAGTGGGGGTGTGTTAAAGGATTTTGTAAAAAAACGTAGATTGCCAATAGAGGATATTCTGGGTGAGAGTAATTTGAGTTCGATTAAGCCAAATCAGGTTGTGTATATGTATGCTTCAGGTCAAGATGTAGCGCGAGTTGGTTTTGTTGATGCAGACAAAAAAAGGATATATGGATTTAGGTTTTTTCGGTCAAAGAATTTTTCTGGGAAAAAAGGCGATTCAGGTGTATCTTCACAATTTAGCGAATCTGAGGTGGTAATAAATAAGTCTTCTTCATTTAAGCAGCTTAGCAAAACAGCAAAAAATTTGATCGCTGGTATAAAGGATCCTTTTCAAAAAAGAACCAAGCTTAATGAGTATAATAATATTGGTCAGGCAGAGAATGATGCTGATAAATATAAGAGAATGTTTGGTTTTGTTGTTGCATTAGAGCATGTGATTGGGTCAAAAAATGTGAAAAATCCTGTGTACCTGCGCTTGTGTCCCCCATATCAATTGACAAGGCATCAGGAAAATGTTATGGAACTCTTGCTTAATCCTCATATTAGTGTGGTTTCGATTCTAGGTAAGGCTGGTACTGGTAAGACTCTTTGTTCATTGCTTGCCGCTTTGATGCAGGTTCGTGATGGGCAGTATCAGCGGATTATTTATATGAGGCCATTGGTGACAAAGGGGCCTGATATTGGATATTTGCCTGGTAGTAAAGATGAGAAGTTGAGTGCATGGGTTGGTCCTATTGAGGATACTGTGTATGAAATTTTTAATTATGATGGTGCTTCTCTTGATCAAAAGTCTGCTATTGAAAATCAGATGAGTCTTCTTGAGAAGTATAAGATTCTTAAGATTGAGCCATTGACATTTATGAGTGGTCGTACGATTCGGAATGCCTTTGTCTTTGTTGATGAGGCTCATGATTATACGCAGCAGGAGATGAAGGTTATTGTTGGTCGTATTGGTCGTAATTCAAAGTTAGTGATTGCAGGTGACCCTTCTCAGATTCATGAGATGCGTCTCTTGTCGTATGAGAGCAATGGGTTTTCCATGATTCTTGATAAGCTTCCTGGAGAAAAGTTGTATGCGCATTACAGTTTTCCTGATAAAGAGATAAAGCGTTCGCCAGTTGCTGAGTTAGTAGCTGTGCTTAATAGGTGAATGTAATGAAGAATTTTTATCAGATTTTTAAGCAGGCAAATAGTATTGGATTAGAGGATACTCAGGTTGGTGTGGTGATTGCTCATTCGACTTTTGAAAATTATGATGAAAATAGGAAGGTTTATGCAAGTGGTTTTACCAAGGAGTTTAGGAATAAGGAGAAATCTCGTTTGTTAAGAGAACTTTGGAGGCTGTGTCAATCCAAGAATGAATCTGGTTTAGATAGTTTGGTTGAACTTCGTAGTCGTACATTGGATCGTAATCAAAATGAGGTGTATCAGGTTAATTTTGTGCATGATATTGTTTCATATTTTCTAAAGTATGGTTCTCATCCAGAGGATTTGTTTGAGTTTCTTGGAAAGACTGCGTATCATGTTTTATTGTTGGAGTCTAGATTTTCTGAGTATGATAAGGAAAAGGATATAAGTGCATTGGAGTATCAGGCGCTTATGGATGGATTGCATACTGGTCTAGAAAAGCGTTTTGCAATGAGGATTCCAAAGGGGTAATGGGAATATGGTAAAGATTGGTATTATTGGCGGTTCTGGAATAGATAATCCTAACATACTAGGTAACATACAACAGATAAAAAAACACACGCCATATGGTACTCCTAGTGATCTTATTACCACTGGTAGCTTAGATGGTGTTGCTTGTGTGATTATTCCAAGGCATGGTAATAGGCATCAAATCAATCCAACACATGTCAACTCAAGAGCAAATATCTGGGCTCTTAAGGATCTTGGTGTTACTCATATTCTTGCTCCTACAGCTTGTGGTTCTTTGCGTGAGGAGATTCGGCCTGGCAATCTAGTTTTTATTGATCAATTTATTGATCGTACTACAAAACGATATCAAACATTCTATGAAGGTCAAGAAGTTTGTCACATTTCTATGGCAGAGCCATTTTGTCCACAGCTCAGATCTCTTTTATCAGAAACAGCAGTAGAGCTCAATCTTGAACATCACAAAAAAGGGACTATGGTCACAATTGAAGGTCCACGATTTTCAACTAAAGCAGAGTCTCACATGTTTCGTATGTGGGGTGCTGATGTGATTAATATGACTACAGTTCCTGAGGCTGTTCTTGCAAGGGAAGCTGGTATTTGTTATCAGCCTATTGCTATGTCTACAGATTATGATTGTTGGCGTGAAGCTGAGGAGCCTGTTACTTTAGATATGGTTCTTGAAAAAATGAAGAGAAATGCTGAGAATGTGAAGAAGCTCATTATTAAGGTAATTCCCAGAATAGGGTTTGAGAATTGTGCTTGTCGTGAGGCAATCAAGACGTCGATGATGTGAGCATTGTATTACCAATTATTAAGTACAACTATGTGGTAACTAATAAACAAAGTGATCTGAGCTCGACCAAACACGTTTACTCTTCACCTGTTTGTACTATATATTTGTTGCTGTGACTTTTCGCAAGTCATTTATATGAACCCTTTATTCTAAGAATATGGATCTCAAATCAGCCATTCGTACAATTCCAAACTTTCCAAAATCTGGTATTATGTTTCGTGACATTACTACTTTGCTTGGTAATAAAGAGGCATTTCAGCAAACTATTAATCAGCTTGCACAGCGTTATCAGCATCAAGATGTAGATGTAGTTGCTGGTATTGAGGCTCGTGGTTTTATTATTGGTGCTGCATTAGCAGATCGTTTGAATAAGCCCTTTGTTCCAATAAGAAAGAAAGGCAAGCTGCCTGGTAAGGTTGTTGAGCAGGAATATGCGCTTGAGTATGGTTTTGATAAGATAGAGATGCATGTTGATGCACTAAAGTCTGGTGATCGTGTGCTGGTGGTTGATGATCTGATTGCTACTGGTGGTACAGTACTAGCAGCAACAAAGTTAGTTGAGCAGGTTGGTGGGATTGTTCATGAATGCGCATTTGTAATAGGTCTTCCAGATCTAAGAGGAAAAGAGAAGCTTGATAAATACAAGGTGTTTACATTAGTTGAGTTTGAGGGTCATTAGAATGAACAGATTAAAAGTGAAGTCACAAGAACAAAGGTTAAAGCCAGAGTTTAGGCTTGCTGGTGATCTGCTTGATCTTCGTACACTAAATACAAATGTGATTATTAATCATTTAGAGCATAATCTGAAATTGCGTCAGATGACACTGCAAGATCGTCTGAAGAAAAAGATAATACAATAAAGATAAGTGCGAGCGACGTCCCATTTTTGCACAAGCAAGAATGACATACTCCTAAAATAAATCCAGCTAAATCTGGGTTTCTTGGAACTCTGTTCCAAGAATTTGGAAGCTGTGTTTCCAATTTTCTCACGCAAACCATTTAATTTAAAGAAGTTTTGAAATCAATTATTGAGGGGCAATGCCAAGAGATGAGAATTAACAATTTGGCATAAAAGATATATTCAGGAACAGATAGGAAAAGGATTCTCATGTATTACGGAGAATGATGCAGACGAAATACTGCTAAATTCCCCTAAATTATCTTTTTTTTTGGAAATGGGGTTATTAGGGAAGAATTGTGGGACGGCTTCTCCGGTTATATTCGTCACGAAGTGACCGAGTCAAAGTACAATGGTTTTTGTGAAACAAAAATTGGCGAAGAGTTCACAAGCTTGCCGATATGTTTTTAAAGCTGGAGTTGTTACAAACTGTATGGGCACCGAAATGGAAGATATCAAACAGGAATTAGTACTTATAAGAAGAGAACTAAAAACAATAAGAGAAGAGATACCAGACAGGGATATGTTCTTGGCAGCAGAAGAAAGCGAATTACTTGATGCAAGCTATAAACACGAAAAAGAAAATCTTCTTGTCTCCAGCGAATCACTGAGGAATGAGTTTGGGATATGAAATTTGGAATTCAATATGATATTCAACCTCAGAAATTTCTAAAGAAAGCAGATAAACATATTGCACAAAGGATTGTAGACAAGACAGAAACACTTCTCCAAGATCAACCGGTTCCTCATGATGCCAAGGCAATTGTTGGTAGGCATGGTGTGTTCAGAATACGTATTGGAGATTACCGTGTGCTATACAGAGTAGATAATGATAATCATCACATTATCATCTTTGCAATTGATATTAGAGAACGAGTCTATTAACAAGGCAAGCTTGCGAATTGAATATAACATCGCGATTAAGAGAAGTTGCCGAAGCGAAGCGTAGGCAATTTGGGAAAATGGCGAACCGAGTCATTTTCCTCATAATCCTTGTTAGGCGTCCCGACGACTGAAAGGAGGAGAGCGCAGCGGGGTGCGTAGCGAAGCGGAGCAAGTTGAGAATTCGGCGCTTATAGTTTTTCAATCAATCCATCAGGTTTAATAACAAAAGTGGAACCAGAGGCGTCGGTTTCCAATGTTTTGTCTATGATTGATTTTGCTACAACTTTTGGATCTGTTAATCTATCAGGCACAAAACTCTTTATTGTAGATTCTTGCCCGATATTTTGAAATGATTCTCTTACTTCCCAATATCCTGGCGTATCCATTGTTGGCGCACAATAATGATTGATTTGGATTCTTGAATTTCTTTGAGCGAAATCTTCTGTTAGTGTTCTTAAGGCATGTTTAGCGACTGTGTATGGAACAAGTTCATCGCAACCTATTTTATACGACCATTGGCTACCAACTGTTAATACTCTTGGATGATTGGAAGTATGAAGCAACTCAGATAATTCTTGAAGTGCTAAGGCGACATAAATAACATTTCTTGAAAGAGTTTGATTCCAATCATCAATGGTCAAATCTTTAGAAAATCTTGCTTTTGTAAATCCAGCAACACAAGCTAAAAAATCTAAGTTTTTATGCTCGGATTTTATTTGTTGTAGGGTTTTCTGCCAAGAATCCAAATCTCCTACATCACATGAATAATGAGGGTAGTTTTTGTAACCAGAAGTTGAACGACTGACAGTAATTAAATTGTATCCTTTATCCAAAAGTTGGTCTGAAATTTCTTTTCCAAAGCCTCTGGTCCCGCCGATAACTAATGCTTTCATATTAACTTATTAGTAGTAACACTATTTATAAAGGTTTCGTTTATTTCTCTATAAAGAAGGTTTGGGATTAATCTTTTTAGTTATAATAACTTTTAATGGCCAGCCCAAATAATACTGGTTGTCTTTTTTGATTATACCAAGAATTTCTTCTGCACCTCTCAAACACTCTGCTGGCGTAGTTTTTGTCATTGCATGAATTTTATATAAAAAAATTCCGACATCTTCTTTTGAACTAAATTTCCAACGAATGTTTAACTGGGAAATTTTGGGTTTTTCAAATCCAGCCAAAAAACAAAGGCTTTCAGCAAATTCATCTGTCCAAAACGCAACTTCGTGTCCAGTAATGCAATATTTTGCGACTTGAACATCAAAATGTTTGGCTAATGATGAACCATTAAAAACATCAGCGATAACTAGTCTACCATCTGGCTTTAGTATGCGAGCAAAATTCTGGAAAGCTTTTGTTTTATTGAAGCAATGATGCATCGCTCCCAAAGAACAAACAGCATCAATGGTTTTATCTTCCAAACTTAAATTATCGACACTTTCATTAACGATTTGGATGTTGGGTTTGTTCTTTATTGCTTGAAGTTGCTCTGCTGAAGGATCTGATACGATTAATTTTCCATTCTTTAAGACTTCAGATAAAACTTCAGAAAGAAGACCGCTTCCTGCGCCAACTTCAAGAATAGTCTCATTGCTTTTGGGATTAAGGTATTTTTTTATTGCATTGATTTCTTCGTCTCTTGCATGAGGAAATTCTTCCAAACATTCTTTATACAATTTCGATCTAATTCCAATAAATTCAGTCATAGTAAATAGGTTAATGAAGCTACTAAATAAGTTTTGCGATTTAAACCTGATGGATTCAATATAGTAAAGGTATGCGTGCGCCGAATTCTCAATTACGCAGAACATGCATTAAGCGTAGTTTTATTGCGCTTAATACTAGATATTGTTATAGAATGCGAAATATTTATTTGTGGTTTCTCCAATAATTTATTGAATGAATTGCCTAATAACAAAACAGAAATAGAATCAATTGTTATACAAGGGTGTAAACTTAAATTTTTGTTGAATCTGTGGGTATTCGTACTACAATTTTATAAGCCAGCGCTCCTGTCTTCTAAGAGGAGCTAAACAAGTACCAGTAAAGATATGTCTCATGTTGTTTCTTGAATTTTGTTTAGCATCTCTTATCAAGAAAGATATATAAACAAATAATATTAAGTGTATAAAAAAAGGTGATTGTAATGAATAGTCATTCAGAGCTTATTATATTATTTTTTGTACTCGTTGTCAGTATCTTTTCTATGTTTACAGTTTCCAAATATCATACTTCTATTACTGGTTTTGAAGTGAGTGATGTCGATCTAAGAGCTTCTTATAATGCATTAGAAGTGCCTTGTCAGAGTGATAGTGAGTGTGAATCTACAGAATGTGGGTATAGTTCAGATAAGCAAGGAAACGTTTGTATTCCAAAGCATAATAGGGTTTCTGGTCTAGAATGCTCGTTAAATAGTGACTGTCAGTTAGGACTTGGGTGTATTAAAGGATTTAGAGACAATCAAGGTAAGAAAATTAGTTTATGTCAGCCAGAGTTTAAGGGTTTTAATCAAAGCTGTATAAAAAGCAGTGAGTGTAGGCTTCTTGATAAGGATAATAAGATTGTATCCTCAGATTGTTTATATCATGATGATTTTAAGACCAAGATTTGTACCTTTGGAAATAAGCGTCTAAACAATGTTATCTGTAATTCTAATAGTGATTGCACTGTGTCTTTAGTCTGCAAGTCTGGTTTTTATGATGAGACCAATAAGCCCATTGGGTTATGCAAACCAGAGTTTGCATTGTTAAATGAGGTATGTGGTGGAAATGTGGAGTGTGATCCTAGTTTGAAATGTTTGTACCATGAGGATTATAAATCAAAGGTATGCCAAGTTATGACATCTCGGCCTAAGAATGTTATATGTAACTCCAATAGTGATTGTGCTGTGTCTTTAGTTTGTAAGCCTGGTTTTTATGATGAGACAAATAAGCCAATTTGGATTTGTTTACCAGAGTTTAGTGGATTAAATGAATCCTGTAAAAAAAAGGATGAGTGTGCTCAAGAAATATTAGGAAGGGGTGGGAAAAAAGAATCTTTGCAAATAGATTGTTTATACCATGATTTGTATAAATCAAAGGTTTGTTCTCCAAAAAGAGCAAGATCAGAGAACATTGGTTGCAACACTGATTTTGATTGTAAGCCTGAACTCAAATGCAGATCTGGTTTTTATGATGATACAAGAAAGCCAATTAGTTTGTGTAAACTATAAGCGTTTTGAAAAACTGATTAGGTATATCAAATCACTTTAATTATAGGATATTTTTCCCAGATTAAAGTGATTTGATTATTAGGAAATAACCTTACTTTCATTTTTGAAATATCCTAAAATTAAGGTTATTTCCTATAGTTCTTAAGACTTATACAAAGAATCCTATCAAGTAAGAGGAAAATAAAAGAAACACTGCTAGGCATTTCTTCTTCTTCGAGAATATCGATTTTTAGCTGGGCGTTGTGCTCTGCGTTCTTTGAATGCAGCGTAGTCTTCACGACTTCCCCATGTTTTGGGTGTGGAACTAGGTGCTTCAGAAGGTGATGTTTGTGGATTAGTTTGTTTTCGGAATTTGAATGGTTTTTTTTCTTGGAATGGTCGTTCTTTATTGTATTCTCGTGTGTGTCTCTTGAATAGAGGTTCTGATCTTCCTTTGTCTCGACCTCGTAGTGGTGCACGATCAAACTGTCGTGCAGGTCGGTCGCTATCATTGCGTTGTAGGGTGTCACGATCAAATCGTTGTAAGGGCGCTTCATTTCGTTCCTCGCGTTGGAAGTTTCGTGATGGTGTTCTGTATTTTTGTTTTTCTGTGTAGGAATGTGGTTGCTTGCGTTCAAATTGTAGTGTTCCTCTTTTGTCTGTTTCAGTAAATTTTGTTCGTCTTTGTTCTTTGCTTCCAAATCTGCTAAATCCTGTTTTGCGGAATTCTTTTTCATCTACAAATGTGGTGATTGGTCGTGGTGTTGGTTTGTTAATTTTTGTCGGTTTGAGCATGGCCTCAACTTCTTCTGGTCTAAGGTATCGCCATTTGCCTGGTGAGATTCCTGCAAGGCCTAGGTTTCCGATGCGTATGCGTCGGAGTTTATCTACTTCTTTGCCAAAGTGTGCTATGACTCGGCGGATGATGTTTTTGCGTCCTTCGTGGATGGAGAATTCGTAGGTAGAGTATTTTCCTTCAGATATGACGCGTACTGTGACTGGCCAGATGTGCACTAAAGGTGAGCTTTGTGTTTCAAGGCCGATGCTTTTGATCTTGATTCCTCGTCCCAGTGTTTCAATATCCTCTCTGGAGAGTCTGCCTTGGATAGTGACGAGGTAGGTCTTTTCTTTTTCAAATCGTGGATGAGACATCTGTTGTGCAAATGCGCCGTCGTTGGTAAGCAGGAGCAGTCCTTCTGTTTCATAGTCAAGTCTTCCAACATAAAAGAGTCTGTGTGGTATGCGGACAAGGTCAAAGACAGTGCGTCGTTTGGAAGGTGGTGTAGTGACAAGGTAGCCGCTTGGTTTGTGAAGTGCAATATAGATCTTAGGTTGGATATTTATTTTTTCTCCGTCAACTTTGATATCATCAGTAGGTAGTGCCTTGGTGCCGAGTTGGAGAATGCGTTGTCCATTGACTGTAATTCTTCCAGATGTGATATATTCTTCAGATTTTCTGCGTGATGCAATCCCTGCTCCTGAAAGGATTTTTTGAAGTCGTTGTGGTTGTTCTATAGTAGTCATCTTGAAGAGATATTATTCTCAATTATGAATCATTATATTAAACAAGAAGAGATTGTTCTTGTTGTTTATAAATAAATCGGACTAGGCACACTAGACAAGGATCCAATCGGGATTTAAATAGTAAAATAAAGTAAAGTGGTATGAGACAGGATTTGTGGTGTGAGGATTTTGAGTGCAATTCTGGTAAAGTGGTTGTGTTGCAAGGTGATGTGGCAATAACCTCAACACTCTTGATTTCATTGGCATTAAGATTACAATCCTCTGGTATGGTGACTTTTATTGATGCTGCTGCTACCTTTAATCCTGTGTTTGTTGGGCAGTATTATCACAAGCCTTTGATTTGTGATATGCATAAGATTATGCTTGCTCGTCCTCTTTCTGCAGTTGAGTTTCGTGATCTTATAATAAGGATTGAGCAAGTGTTGCAAAAATATAAAAGTAAGGTGTTAGTTATTTCTGGTTTTGATAGGCTTTTTTATAAAGAAGAGTTAGATAAAGATGATCTTCATTTTATGTTTGCAAGTGTGATTGAAGAGGTGTTGCGTGTTACAAAAAATTTAGATGTGATTACAATAATTGGTGTAAGTGGTATTGGTAGTTTAGGTATGGTTGCAGGGTTAAGAGCAGATGTTCTTGTGAATGTTTAGGTTGTTTTAGCTTCGTTTCCTCCAAAGATAAGGTTGTCAGTGAATGGTCGTTGGAGTTCAGTTTTGACTTTTTTTGACCAACCTTCAAGAATGATTGCTGCTTCTGCAAGTGTGATTCCTTCTCCTCGTGTTTGCATTGAGAGGTGTGTTTGTTTGGTTTGTTTATCTATTCTGCGTAGGATAAGTACGGCAAATCGTTGTTCTTCAGTATTTGGATCTGGAATATTTGGTTCAGGGTTTTGGTCCACAATCTTGAGGATAGTCAGGATTATAAAAAGGTTTGTTTGTTACCAAAATCACATACCACCAACTCTGAACAAGGTTAATAGGCCTGAAGGGATTTGAACCCTTGACCTCCACCATGTGAAGGTGGCGTCATAGCCGCTAGACCACAGGCCTGGAAAAACCGCTGTGCGGTTTTTAGTTAGAGTCTCTGCAAGTTTTTAAACATTGGTATGAATCGTACTTGTTAAGCCAGGTGTTATGCAGAGGCGCTGGCGTGGAACGCAACAAGGTCGCATTTCGACCTTGTGCACAGCGAAAGCCGAAGGGTTCGATTGTGCCAGGATGCGAGCACTATTATGAAGTTCTACGCAAACCCGAGGAGGTTCCAGATAGGAGGGTTTCTTTGAATAGTTCTGTGAGGTGCGAGCGGCGTTGTGTGTTTGCGAATGCAAACACAAGTCAGCGCCTCTGCAACAGATAGGGTCTTAACAAGTACGATGAATCAGTTTGATAAGGATTAGTCCAATGGTGATAAGTCCTGCAAGAATGCCCTCTACCAACTGACCAGACTACTGACCCCTGCTTAATACGTACTCAAACTCAATAAATTTAGAAAGGAAAGCTAACATCGATCCTTGACAAATCAGTTGGAGAGTAGCTATTACAAATCAGAGGAAACGCACTATTTATATACAATCTTTTTCAAAAAAAGGTTATGGCACAGTCCTATCTTATCATGTTTACTGGAAGGGAATGTACTCACTGTCATGAGATGGATCCTTTAGTTGATCAATTAGAGAAGGAGTTGGGGGTAAATGTGGATCGTTTGGAGGTGTGGCATGATGAGAAGAATGCAAAGCTTTTGGCTGGTTATGATAAGGGTTTTTGTGGTGGTGTTCCGTTTTTTTTTAATACAAAGACTGGGAAGTGGATTTGTGGTGCTGTGAATATTGATGTTCTTAAGAAATGGGCTACAGGATGATGAGTGCAAATAATGTATTGCAGGTAGTGTCAGGTATTGATGAAAAAAGTAGGTTGTTAGTTAAGCATAGCTTACCTGCCTGGTTTAAGATTCGTCCTCCAGGTAAAAAGTATGTAGAGATCAAATCATTGTTAAGATCATTAAATCTAGTGACTGTTTGTGAAGAAGCTAGGTGTCCGAATATTAGTGAGTGTTGGTCTGGTGGTACTGTGACAGTGATGGTAATGGGTGATACCTGTACAAGGGCGTGTAAATTCTGTCATGTCAAGACTGGTTTTCCTGCAAAACCTCTTGATCCGCATGAGCCACAAAGGATTGGATCTGCAATTGCACAACTTGGTTTGTCTTATGTTGTGATTACAAGTGTTGATCGTGATGATCTTAAGGATCAAGGAGCATATCATATTGCAGCATGCATTAAGGAGGTGAGGCAGCAGTGTCCAACTATTAAGATTGAGGTTCTTATCCCTGATTTTTGTGGTAATCGTGAACTCTTGCAGATCATTATTGATGCCAAACCTGATGTGATTGCGCATAATCTCGAGACTGTGCAGTCCTTGCAAAGAAAGGTGCGGGATCCTCGTGCTGGGTATGAACAATCACTTGAGGTACTACATTTTGTAAAGCAGAAGGATTCTTCTATTATTACAAAGTCTTCCTTGATGCTTGGTCTTGGTGAATCAAGAGGTGAGGTTCTTGTTGCATGTGTTGATTTGCGTGCAGTTGGTGTTGAGGTTGTGACCTTTGGTCAGTATCTTCAGCCATCACCTAGGCATATTCCTGTTGTGGAGTTTGTCTCGCCTCAGGATTTTGATGTGTTAAAGCAAGAGGCACTCTCTTGTGGTTTTAGATATGTGGCTGCTGGTCCTCTGGTGCGTTCAAGTTATCGTGCTGCAGAGTTGTTTTTGGGGGATATGCATCATGTCTAAGAAGGTAGTGGCAAGGTATAAAATTGAATATGTTCAGGTTCTTGATGAAAATGGTAAAGTAGATGCTAAGTTTCTTCCTGATATATCAAATAAGGAGTTGCTAGGGGTTTATAGGTTAATGTTGCGTACAAGACTATTTGATAGTAAGGGGTTGTTGTTGCAGCGTCAGGGTCGTGTAGGAACCCTTGCTTCTTGTCAAGGTCAGGAAGCGACTCAGGTTGGTGCTGCGTATGCAGTGGGTAAGGATGATTGGATTTTTCCTTTGTATCGTGATTGGGGTGCGTTTATTGCAAGAGGTGCTCCTTTGCATCAGTTGTATCAGTATAGTGCTGGTGATGAGAGGAGTATGAATCTGCCTAAGGCTGTGAATCTGTTTCCAATTCAGATCTGTGTTGGTTCGCAGGCCTTGCATGCAGTTGGTGCTGCAATGGCTGCGAGTTTGAAGGGTGAGTCTTGGGCTTCGTTAGTGTTTCTTGGTGATGGTGCAACCTCTGTTGGTGATGTAAGTGAAGCAATGAATTTTGCAGGTGTATTTGTGGCTCCAGTGGTTTTTGTTATTGAGAATAATCAGTGGGCAATCTCAGTTTCTCGTTCATGTGCTATATGTAAAGGTAGGTTTCCTTGTTCGTGTCAGAGTATGGCGCAGACTCTTGCTCAGAAGGCGTTTGCTGCAGGTATTAGTGGTGTTCAGGTTGATGGAATGGATGTGCTTGCTGTGATTAAGGTAGTTGGTGATGCATTGATAAAAGCAAGGAATGGAAAAGGGCCAAGTGTTATTGAGTGTTTAACATATCGTTTTTCAGATCATACAACTGCTGATGATGCATCAAGGTATCGTGATCCTAAAGAGGTTGAGCAGTGGAGGTTAAAGGATCCAATTCTTCGTTTGAAGAAATTTTTGATACAGAAAAAGATGTGGTCAGAGCAAAAGGATAAGGAACTGGTGGTTTCTTTGACAAAGGAAGTTGAAGATGAAGTACAGATATTTGAAAAGATTCCAGTGCCTGATCCTACTGATTTTTTTGATTGGATGTATGAGTATCCTACTCCTGATTTGGTTGAGCAAAAGCAGGAGCTCATAAAGATTCTGCATGAAAAAAAAGAAGGTGGTAAGTAATGCCTCGCTTGAATATGGTGGAGGCAATTAATCTTGCGCTTCGTCAGGAGATGTTAAAAGATTCTGCTGTTATTGTGTGTGGTGAGGATGTTGCAAAAAATGGTGGTGTGTTTCGTGTGACTCAGGGTTTGTTGGATTTATTTGGGGAAAAGCGTGTGTTTGATACGCCTCTTGCTGAGTCTGGTATTGTTGGTTCGTGTTTTGGTATGTCTTGTTTTGGTCTTAAGCCTGTGTGTGAGATTCAGTTTGAGGGTTTTCTTGCTCCTGCTTTTGATCAGATTATTAATAATGTGGCGCGGATTAGGAATCGTTCTCGTGGTAGGTTTCATGCGCAGATGGTGATTCGTTCGCCGTATACTGGTGGGATTCGTGCATTAGAGCATCATTCTGAATCTGTTGAAGCCTTTTATGCACATATCCCTGGGTTAAAAGTAGTGACTCCAAGTACTCCTTTTGCTGCTAAGGGTTTGATGGTTGCTGCGATTCGTGATCCTGATCCTGTGCTATTTTTAGAGCCTAAACGTGTGTATCGTGCAATTAAAGAGGAGGTTTCTGAGGAGGAGTATGTGATTCCATTAGGTAAGGCACGTGTGGTTAAGGAGGGTTCTGATCTTACATTGATTTCTTATGGTGCGATGATGAGAACTTGTATAGAAGCTGCGCAAGAGGTTTCAAATAGGTATTCAGTTGAGGTTATTGATCTGCAGACGCTTTCTCCATTGGATAAGGGTGCTATTATCTCATCTGTGCAAAAAACTGGTAGGGTTGTGATTGTGAATGAAGCTCCAAGGTTGTGTGGGTTTGCTGCAGAGCTTTTGGCTGTTGTTGTTGAGCATTGTTTGTATTCATTGCAGGCATCTCCAGTTCGTGTTACTGGTTTTGATACAGTTATGCCTTTGGCGCGTTTAGAGCAGTATTATATTCCTGATATGTTTCGGATTGTTCGTGCGATAAAGCAGGTGATGGTGCAGTGATAGAGTTTCGTTTTCCTGATGTTGGTGAGGGTATTGTAGAGGGTGAGATTGTGAAGTGGCATGTGAAGCAAGGTGATATGGTTGATGCAGATCAAGTTCTTCTTGAGGTTGAGACTGATAAGGCTATTGTTGAGATTCCTTCTCCAAAAAAAGGTAGGATTCTCAATAGATTTGGTAATGAGGGTGAGAAAATCAGGGTTGGTGATGTGCTTGTGGTAATTGGTAGTGATGATGAGGTAGTTGCTACTGCAATATCTGGAGGACGGATGGTAGAGTTAATGTCTAAGCAGCAGGTGGTTTCTAAGAATAAGGATATGCAGCAGATAAAACACTGGTCAGGTGTTGTAGGTGAATTAGAAGAAGCTTCTGAGGATAATGGTGATTTGACTAAAGGTTTGATAACAGGAAATGCCTCTGTTTCAAATTCTTCAGATCAGAAAATAGGTATGCAAAGTTCACCTCTTGCTCTTCCTGCAGTAAGGAAATTAGCTTTGTCACTTGGAGTTGATATTAAGAATATTAAACCTTCAGGTGTAGGTGCTGTTGTTACTCAGGATGATGTTCTTGTAGCTCTAAAATCAGGTTTTAAATCTGTTTCTGATAGTTCATTATCTCCAGTTGATAGTAGTCCATCTCCAAAATTGGTGCGTAAGTATGATTTGTATGGGTATATTGATCATATTCAATTACTTGGTATTAGAAAGGTAACTGCAAAGCATATGGTTCAAGCTCTTGCATCTGTTGTTCCAGTGACTCATATGGATGATGTTGATGTGACGCATCTGTGGGAGATTCGTCAAAAGCAGAAGCTTGTTGCTGATAAAAAAGGAGTAAAGTTGACTTTGATGCCGTTTATTATTAAGGCTGTTGTTGCTGGGATAAGGCAGTTTCCAATTCTGGCATCTTCGCTTGATGATGTGCAAGAAGAGGTTGTTGTTAAGAAATATTTCAATATTGGTGTGGCTGTTGATATAGATGATGGTTTGTTAGTTCCAGTGATTAAGTCTGTTGATGCAAAATCTGTGCTTGAGATTGCTAAAGAATTACAAGATTTGGTGAAAAAGGCGCAAGATCGTAAGCTTGATCCTGCTGATCTAAAAGGTGGTGTTTTTACAATTACAAATATTGGTTCAATTGGAGGCACGCATTTTACTCCAATTGTAAATTTTCCTGAGGCTGCAATTCTTGGTGTGGGAAGAATGCAGGAGTTGCCAAGGATAGTTGAGCATCAGATAATGTCTAGGTTGGTACTTCCCTTGTCACTAACATTTGATCATAGGATTCTTGATGGTGCACAGGCTGCGCGTTTTATGAATGTGGTAAAGGAGCATCTTGAGGATCCTGATTTGTTGTTAATTGAACGTGATTAGAAGTCTTTATTACCTCTTAATAAAAATGCGAGGCTGTGGCACAGCCGAGCATTTTTTCATTCGATGCTTGATCCACAGTATTTTTTGTGTTTCTTTCCTGCTGTGAGCCATTCTGATGTAGTGCTGAATTTGTCTTGGAGTATTCTGTGCATGTCATGATGTTCAGATTCAGTTGCTGTTTCATTAATTCTGATTTCAAGTTTGTATGAGAGTGCGTTGATAATGGCATTATGGATTTCAGCATGGTTGTTGGTGTATGTGGAAATTCCAATCATTCTGTTTTCAAGATCTTGTTGTGGGATGTTAATTAGTGAACTGATGAGTATTGTGTCAATATTGTGAAAGATGCTTCCGTGGACAAGTATGGCGTTGGTTTTGATCATGCTTGCGCTTCCACTTATTTTTTTCCCGTCGATAAGGATATTGGTATTGCTTTTTTGGTTAAGATATGCAGGGATTCCAATTGTAGTAAATGCACTAGCAATTTGGTTACAGATATTGCGCATTATCTTTACTGGTTTTTGTTCTTCAAATAAATAGATTGGTGCGATAAATGAATAAGCAAGATCTTTTCTGTTGTGAAAAAGTGCTGATCCTCCAGTTGGTCTGCGGATAATATCAATTTGTTGTTGTGTGCAGGTAGTTTTATTGATAATATCTAGGTGGCATTCTGATGATAGTGTGACTGCTGGTGGGTTGAAGTAGTAGAGTCGAAGTGTTGGTGGGCTTTGGTTTGTGTTCACATGGTTAAGTATGGCTTCGTCCCATGCCATGTGTCTGGCTCCTGTGTCAAATCCAGGGCTGATAACTCTTAGGTAATTCATAGATCCCTTGTTATCGTTTTAGAAAAAGAAAGAGTAAGGTGATCATTGCAAAGATGATCCATGCAATGGTTGCAATGCGTTGAGATGCTAATATCTTTGTTGTGGTGGTATAATGTTGTTCTTGGAGTTGTTGTGTAAGGGTTAAAAGCATGGTTTTTTTGCGTAGCAAGTCATCAAGTGAGTCAAAAAGGTTTGCAATGGTTTCTTGTTTTGGTGTTGCTTCTGGTCTGATTGATAAAAAGCTTGTCATTAGGTCATTGCGTACATCAGTAACTGGTGTAGTGTCTGATATGTTTGTTTGCCAGTGTTTAAGAATGCGGGATTCATAGCTGTTGTTTCCGCTGCTTAGTGCACGGTAAAGTGCCATGCGTTTTGCAGGGTTGAATTGGGTTACGTGGAATAATGCATTTGTCACAAGTAGGTTTTCAGTGTTGATAATACTCAGGTCTGTTGCAGTGAGGTCAGTGTGTGTTTGGGTAAGGTTGTGTAGAATTTCTTGGTCTGTGTATGTGAGTTGTGTTACTGTGTTCTGGTTTGTTTGTGCCCAGTAAAGGCTGCTGATGATTAGGATTAGAAATGCAATAGTAAGATATGGTGGTTCTGGTTTGTGTACCATAGTTTTGCGCTGTATCATAGATTGTGTTTTGGTTTTAGATTCGTTTCGTGGTAGTGTGTATGTTGGTGCTGGTGGTACTTGTTCTCCTCGTTTTATTCGAACCTTCATGTTCTAACAGTGTAATGAGGAGTTATTTAAATTCTTCGTTAGTAGGTACTTGTTAAGCCAGTGCCTCTGCAATAGGTTGGGGCTTAACAAGTATGTTAGTGGACTTTGACAAATCAAAAATAGGCGCACTTTTTTTATTTCAGAATTGGGTTCAATACCACACAGCTCTGCTACGGTTGCACAACCCAATTCTGAAATTATATCAAATCACTTTAATTATCAGATGTTTTACCATTATTAAAGTGATTTGATTATTAGGAAATAACCTTACTTTCGTTTGTGAAATATCCTAAAATTAAGGTTATTTCCTATATAAATTGCCAGTCGCGAAGCGAGAAAACTGACCAATACACCACAGCTTGCTGCGGAGTGAACAAAGCGAAGGGTGGGATAGTCAGTTTTCAGGCAATTTCTTTATTTCTCTCCAAAATAGCGGTAATATGTCAGTGTGGCAAGTGAGCCTAAAAGAATCCAAAACAAGAACTCTTCAATAGGAAAAGTCACGCCGCCAACATTCACAAATCCAATAAACTGATCAACTGCAGGAAAAGTCCACTGCCCCAATGACAGCGCAGTAATTTCGTAAATAAATGATAAATAAGCGAAATAACTACCAATAATTAACATGGCGCTGTAAAGATCAGGAAAATGGAAAAGTGCGAATAAAAATGGGAGAAGTGCCAATATAATTCCGAATTTTAAGTAGAAAAAGTTAATTTTAAGTAACTCATGTTTTGTAATATGCAGAATTATGAACATTCCAAAAAATACCACAAGTCCAAAAATCGCATATTTGAGTTTCGGCGTATTCAATTTATGCGTGCACTTCTTGTCAAAAAACACTTCGTAAAAAATTCCAACAAGGTACATGAACAAGAACAGCCAAATCAACTGTTCAAGAGACACGTATCCAAACAACCGCAAAGGGTCAAAAACCGATTTCGGAATATACCATCCGCCGGTAATTTCCATCACATAATCCAAAATAATAGCAAATGGAATGCTAAATATTACAGAAAATATTGTCACCATTCTCACACAGTCTTTTTTTAGGAAAGAAAGATATACTGCAGGAATTCCAAAGAAAAGCAATGTTGAAGCCAACGTATTTGCTTTTAACAAAAAAGATAGTAATGCAGCGATTATTGGCCAGAGAAGAATAAACAAAAGTTGTTTCTTTAAAACCATAACCACCTAATTGTTAATGTGCTATTTAATAATTTCGAGCGAAATGTTTATAAATCCTGTAGCCTGGTGTATCAGTGATAATTAAAAATCAGCGTAGCTGGTTTTTTCAAGGTGATGTGATGGGAATTTTTGATCTGTTTAGCAGTCAGTCTGATGTGTTAAAAGAGAAGATTATTGTTTCACAAAAAGGTAGGATTGCTTCTTTGGAAAAGGAGGTGGATGATACGCGTAATCACGTGATGTCTAAGGAGAATGAGCTTAAAGAGGTGAGAACTAATTTTGAGCGATCAAAGGATAGGTTGGTTGATCAGATTATTGATTTATCTGATAAGTTTGCGCAGATTAATCAGAGGATGCTTGATATTGCTCATGAGAATGCGCGTTTGAAGTTTTTGGTGGATGGGAAAAAGAAGTCTAAGAACCAATGAGCTTTGATGTTTCATATCCAATTGTATCATATGTTATGATTGGTGTGGTGAGTTTGGTAATTCTTGCAAAGTCTGTTAATCTGATGATTGATGCACTTTCTGTGTATGCAAGAAAGATAGGCGTTTCTGAGTATGTGGTTGGTTTTTTGATTCTTGCAATTGGTACTGCGTTTCCTGAGATGGCTGCTTCTTTTGTTGGTGCTATGATTGGAGAGAGTGCTGTAATTTTTGGTACTATCTTAGGTTCTAATTTTTTTAAGATTTTTTTATTAGGTCTTGGTTTTATGATTGCTCGTAGGGTAAAGGTGGATCTTAGTTCTATTGGTAATGCGCCTATAACAACATTTTTAGCATGTGCGCTTCCTATTTTGTTGGTTTTGGATGGTGAGTTGACTCGTTTTGATGGTGTTGTTTTGTTGTGTGCTTATGTGTATTATGTTGCATTGTTGTGGGCTGGTGAGGGTGAGTTGGGTGTGGTGAAGAAGAATGTGCCTCTAAAGCAGTTGTTGTCTGGTATGGTTGTGTTTTTGGGTTGCATGGTTGCTATGCTCTTGGCTTCAAGGTTGTTGGTGTTTTCTGTTGTGATGATATCAGCGCAGGCGAATGCGAATTTGTTTTTTGTGAGTTTTGTTGTGATTGGTATTGGTTCTTCAATGCCTGAGATTGCAGTGATGATTGGGACTGTTTTAAAGAAGAAGAATGCATTTGTTTTTGGTAATATCTTAGGGTCAATGGTTGCAAATTCGTTATTTGTGTTAGGGATTGTTGCATTGGTAAGTCCATTTGCTTTAGTGCCAAGTATGATTTATCAGACTTCTATTGTGTACTTGCTAAGTCTCTTGATTGCTTTTTTTATTATTGAGCGTGAGAATATTAATTGGAAGCATGGCTTGGTTTTGGTTGGTATATTTGTGCTTTTTATGTTGTTTGAATTGTATATTGGATGAATCAACCTCGTGACCTTTTTAAGGTTGAGCTTCATGACGTTATGTATGTTGGTTGAGCAAATAAGTAAGTCAGATGTAGTGAATCAGATTCTTGAGTATGTTAGGGATAATAAACCTTCGAAGCAGGAGTTGCAGCTTTTTAAGCATCGTCTTGGTCAGCAGTATCATCTAAAGTCGATTCCAACTGATATTGAGCTGTTGTTGCATGTTTCTAGTGGTGATTTAGATTTTTTTAAGCAGTTTTTGCTTACAAAGCCAGTTCGTTCTATTTCAGGGGTTTCTCCTATTGCGATTATGAGTTGGCCGTATCAGTGTAAGCATGGTGCGTGTACAATGTGTCCTTCAATGACAAGTCAGGGTATTCCGCAGTCTTATACTGGTGTTGAGCCTTCAACAAGAAGGGGTATTCGTAATAATTTTGATCCGTTTTTGATGATTTGGAATCGATTAGAGCAATATGTTGTAACTGGGCATTCTTTTGATAAGGTTGAGATTATTATTCAAGGTGGAACTTTTCTGAGTTTTCCTCAAGAGTATCAGGATGATTATATTTTGCATGTGTATAAATCTCTTAATGATTTTTCAAGGATGTTTGTTAGTGAAAACAGATTTGATTTTGAGTTGTTCAAGATCTTTTTTGAGCTTCCAGGTGATATTGGAAATCCTCAGAGGACACAAAGGATTCAAGAAAAGGTGCTTGGTGTAAAATATGCATCACATTCAACTCTTGATGCTGCGCAAGAGTATAATGATAAGTATTCATATATTAAATGTGTCGGGTTGACTATTGAGACTAAGCCTGATTGGGGTTTTATTGAGCATGGGTTGTTGATGCTAAAGTATGGTTGTACGCGTGTGGAGTTGGGTGTGCAGTCTGTGTATGAGGATGTGATTGCGCTAATTAATCGTGGTCACACAATTGCTGATACAATTCGTTCTATTCGTGAGCTTAAGGATCTCGGATTTAAGATAAATGTGCATTATATGCCTGGACTTCCTGGTGTTAAGGATGCAAGTCAGGATTTGGAGGGTATGAAGGAGTTGTTTGCAAATCCTAATTATCGTCCAGATATGTTGAAGTTGTATCCGTGTTTGGTGGTAAAGGAGTCTAGGTTGTATCGTGATTGGCTTGATGGAAGATTCAAGCCAATTTCAACAAGGGAAGCTGCGAGTTTGATTGCTGAGTTTAAGCGTGATATTCCAAGGTATTGTAGGGTGATGAGGATTCAGCGTGATATTCCAACATATATGGCTAAGGCTGGTGTGGATAGGACAAATCTGCGTCAGTATGTGTTGGAGTTGCAAAAAGAGCGTGGGATTGTGTGTCAATGTATTAGGTGTAGGGAGATTAAGTCTGGTGTGATAAAGAATCCGCAGTGTGTGGTTATGGAGTATGAGGCATCTGGTGGTCGCGAGTTTTTTGTGAGTATTGAGTCTGAGGATAAGATTGTTGGTTTTGTTAGGCTTCGTTTTCCTTCGCAGTCATTATGTGAGGAGATTTCTCTTGATGCTGCTCTGATTCGTGAGTTGCATGTGTTTGGTAAGGCTTTACAGATTGGCAAGGGTGATGATCAGCATATTCAGCATAGGGGTTTTGGTCGTATGTTGATGCAAAAGGCAGAGGAGATTGCAATCTCTTATGGTAAGTCAAAGATGGTTGTGATTTCAGGTGTTGGTGTACGTGGGTATTATTATAAGTTAGGTTATGAAAATAAGGGTCCATATATGGTAAAAAGATTAGGTGTAGAGCAGGAGAAGAGTGTGATCTAAGATGGATGATCTCGTGTTCAAGCCATTATTTGAGGAGCGTTATAGATTACTTACAGATTGGGATGTATTTAAGCAGGTGTGTGCAAGGTTTTTAAAAAGGTCGATTCGTGTGAATACTCTTAAGGTTTCTGTTAAGCAGATTGTGGAGCAGTTAAGTCATGATTGGGTGCTTACTCAAGTTCCTTGGTGTCATGAGGGTTTTTGGCTTGAGCATAGGGAAGGCAGAAGGGATGTTGGTAATTTAGTACAGCATGCATTAGGGTATGTGTATGTTCAGGAGGCTGCGTCGATGATTCCTCCTGTTGTGTTGGATCCAAAGCCTGGTGAGATTGTGTTGGATATGTGTGCAGCTCCTGGTTCTAAATCATCTCAGCTTGCGCAGTACATGCAAAACAAGGGTGTTCTTGTTTCAAATGATGTTAAGGGTGAGCGTATTGCTGCATTGGGTATTAATCTGCAGAGGTGTGGGGTTTCTAATGTTGTGGTGACGCAGATGCAGGGGAATCAGTTTGTAAAAATAAAGCAGCGATTTGATAAGGTGTTAGTTGATGCTCCTTGTTCTGGTACTGGTACGATTCGTAAGTCGCTTAAGACATTAAGGATTTGGAATCCAAATATGGTAAGGCGTCTTGCTGCAGTGCAGTGTCAGTTGCTTGAGGCTGGGTTTGGGGTGTTGCGTCAGGGTGGTACTTTGGTGTATTCAACCTGTTCTTGTGAACCTGAGGAAAATGAGGCTGTACTTAATGTTCTACTAAGAAAGTATCCTGATGCTGTTGTTAAGTCAGTTGATTTGCCAATAAGACGTTCACAACCAATCTTAGAGTTTGGTGGTGCTGTGTATGATTCTCAAATCAAGGATGCGTTAAGGTTATGGCCTCAGGATAATGATACTGAGGGTTTTTTTGTGTGTAAGATCCAAAAGAGGTGAGGGAGGATATGTATATAGATGCTCATGTTCATTTTCGGGATTTTAATCAGAAGCATAAAGAGACAGTAAAGCATGGATTAGAAGTGGCGTATGATTCTGGTTTAGATGCAGTATTTGATATGCCTAATACTGATCCTCCTATCATAACAAGAGATGTAGTTGTAGATAGATTACAGCTTGCAAAAGATGCAAACATTCATAATATCTTTTATGGGATTTATATGGGAATTACTGCAAATCCCAAACAAGTTAAGCAAGCTGTTGATGCATATAGGGAATTCCACCAAATAGTTGGAATGAAACTCTATGCAGGGCATTCTGTGGGAAATTTAGGAGTAATTACTAAAGAAGATCAGCGATTAGTGTATGAAGCATTAGTAAGAGTAGGTTATGATGGTGTTCTTGCTGTTCATTGTGAAAAAGAATCTTATCTGGATTCAAAACAGTGGAATCCAGCTCAGCCTATAACACATGCTTATGCAAGGCCGGAGATTGCTGAAGTAGAATCTGTAAAAGATCAATTAAGTTTAGTTAGTGAATCTAGGTTTATGGGTAAATTACATATTACGCACATATCTTCTCCAAGTGCAGTTGATTTGGTAGTTGAAGCAAAAAAACAGGGTGTTGATGTGTCTTCTAGTATTTGTCCGCATCATTTTATCTATGATTGGGATCAGATGTGTGGTGATGACGGTATTCTTTGGAAGATGAATCCTCCATTGCGAGAGCCAGATTCTAAAAAGAGAATATTTGAATATGTAAGAGATAAAAAGATAGATTGGATTGAGACAGATCACGCACCTCATTCTTTGCAGGAAAAAATAAAAGAGCCATATATGTCTGGCATTCCAGGAATTGCTTGGTGGCCTTTTTTTGAGGGGTTTTTGCAACAGCAGGGTTTCTCAGCTAGACAGATAGAAGATTTGACCTTTTCTAATATTGTTAAAAGGTTCAGGGTTGATATTCAAAAAAGTCGTCGCATTCTAAGAGATAGGAGGAGAGATTATCCGTTTGATCCGTACCAAAAATAAAGCAGATGTCTGTTTGATCAAACTTAATGGTTTTTTATGCGATCAAGTATGTATCCAATTGCTGTACAGATTCCAATGAGTAGTGCATAGCTTATGATTCTCCAGAATTCATCTGCTCCGCTAAATCCAAATAATGCTCTGATTAGTCCTCCAAGGTAGCTTGAGAGGTTGTAGAGTCCAATTAGGAGTGGTAGTAAAAAAAGGGTAATTGTTATGATTACTCCAATTTTTAATCCAAGCCATGTGTAGGATTGGCGTTTCATAAATGCCTCTGTTCTGTTATAGTATTAATTGGTTTCTTTTTAAGGAATGCTTCGATGTTTTTTGCTGTTGTGTCTAGGATTCTGGTGAGTGCTTCTTGCGAATTGAATGCATTGTGTGGTGTGATAAGTGCGTTTTCTCTTGTAAGTAGGATGTGGTCTTGTAATACTGTTTTAAGGTCGCATTTTTTGGCAAAGTGTGTGGAGAGCAATTCACGGTCTTCTTTGATAAGGCATTCTTCTTCAAGCACATCAAGTCCTGCATAGGATACGATTCCTTTGTCAAGTGCGTGAAGTAGTGCTTCTGTGTTAATGATGCTGCCTCGTGCAGTGTTGATGATGATTGCTCCTTTTTTGATATGGGTTATGTTTTTTTCATTAAGCATGTGGTGTGTTGAGGTGTTGTATGGAATATGGAAAGAGATAATATCTGATCTTGAGATTAGTTTGTCAAATGTAGTGTAGGAAAAGCCAAGTTTTTTTGCTAATCTTTTGTCTTGGTGGTGGGAGTAGCCAAGTATTTTCATCTCAAATCCTTTTGCCATGGTGATAAGGTGTGTTCCAATCTTTCCAACTCCGACTACTCCGAGTGTTTTGTTTTTAAGGTCAAATCCTCTAAGTCCTTCAAGTGAGAAGTTGCCTCGTCTTGTGTGTTCAATGCTTGGTATGATCTTTCTTGAAATTGCAAGGATTAATGCCATGGCATGTTCTGCAACAGTGTTTTCTCCGTATGATGGTACATTGCATACAGTGATGCCTAGTTTAGCGCAGGCTGCAAGATCAATATGGTCATATCCAGTTGACATGGTGCATATGAGTTTGAGTTTTGGCATCTGGGTAAGTAGTTGTGCAGTGATTGGTGAGTAAACAAAGATTGTGAGAATTGTGGTGTTGCAAAGGGTTTTGAGATCTTTTGGCGTTATTTTGTTGCGTGAGATAACAAATTGGTGTTTTGGAAATCGTGTTTTTAGGTATTGTTCTTCCCATGCCTCTAGTTCAAAGCTTGTGATTTGCATAATTTATTTGTAAAAGTAAGGTATTTAATCATTACTCAAAAAAATAGCAAAGCCATTTTTCTTTATTGCCAAAATTTATATAGCCTCTTTTTTAGGAAATAGATATGGTAATTCGTGTTGGGATTAATGGATTCGGTCGTATTGGTAGGATGATGCTTCGTGCTGGGTTGCAGCATTCGGATCTTGAGTTTGTGGGTGTGAATAATCCTGGTGATCCAAGGATGTTTGCGTATCTGTTTAAGTATGATTCGATTCAGAAGCGTTTTAATGGCGAGATAAAAGTAAAAGATTCTTCATTGGTAATTAATGGTAAAGAGATTTTTCTTTTTGAGCAGCGTGATCCTACTAAGTTGCCTTGGAAGGAGTTGGATGTGGATGTAGTGTTGGAATCAACAGGTGTTTTTACAACAAAAGAATTAGCTGGTAAGCATCTTGTTGCTGGTGCTAAAAAGGTGATAATTTCAGCGCCGTGTAGTGGTTCTGATAAGGTTAAGACTATTGTGAAGGGTGTTAATGAGCATATCCTTTCAAAGGATGATGTGATTATTTCTATTGGTTCTTGTACAACAAATTGTCTTACTCCTATGGTTAAGGTGTTAAATGATAATTATGGTGTGTTGCGTGCGTATTATACAACTATTCATGCTTATACTGCAGATCAGAATCTGGTTGATGGTTCGCATCATGATTTTCGTAGGGGTCGTGCAGCTGGGCTTAATATTGTTCCAACCTCTTCTGGTGCTGAGTCTGCGATTATTGAGGTTATTCCTCAGCTTAAGAATAAGATTACTGGGATTGCGTTGCGTGTGCCTGTGGCTACTGGTTCGATTACAGATCTGACTGTTGAGTTAAATAAGAGTGTGACAAGAGAGCAAGTTAATGAGTTGTTAAGAAATTGTTCAATATATGATCTTAAGGGTGTGTTAGAGTATAGTGAAGATCCTTTGGTATCTTCAGATATTGTTGGTAATTCACATTCTGTGATTATTGATGCTGCGCTTACTAAGGTAGAGGATGGAAATCTGGTTAAGGTAATTGGTTGGTATGATAATGAGTGGGGTTTTTCTAATCGTATGGTTGAGGTTGCAAAGTTGTTAGGTTCGTTGAGGTGAGTAGTGTGAAAAAAAAAGATGCCACAGTAAGGGTTAGGATTAGTAAAATCCTGCACAAATCAGATTCTTTATCTCAAAAAACAAACCCTCTCATTCTCTGGTTTGACCAAATCAGTGCAGAAGATATTGCTTTGGTAGGGGGAAAAAATGCAAATCTTGGAGAGATGTACCAACATCTTACTAAAGCAGGAGTAAAGATACCTAACGGATTCGCAATCAGCGCACTAGCATATAAAAACCTTATTCAATACAACAATGCAGAACCCAAAATTAGAGAAGCTCTCCACAACCTAAACACTCGTGATGTTGAAGAACTTGCAAAACGTGGATCACGTGTACGCGAAATCATCAGAAGTCTCATTTTTCCATCAGAACTCATCAATGCCATCACAAAAGCATACTCCAAACTCTGTGATGAATATGGATCAAATACTGATGTTGCAGTTAGAAGTTCAGCAACAGCAGAAGATCTTCCCACTGCAAGTTTTGCTGGGCAGCAAGAAACCTATCTTAATATTCACGGAATTCACGATTTGCTTGATGCCTGTAAAAAATGTTTTGCATCACTTTTTACTAATAGAGCAATCTCATACAGGGTAGATAAGGGATTTGATCATTTCAAAGTTTATTTATCTATTGGCATACAAAAAATGGTGAGATCAGATCTCGCTTCTTCAGGTGTCATGTTCACTCTTGATACAGAGACTGGGTTTCGCGACGCTATTCTTATCAATGGGTCATGGGGGCTTGGCGAAAATATTGTTCAAGGAGCAGTTAATCCAGATGAGTTCTATGTCTTTAAACCAACATTACAGTTAGGATATCGCCCAATCATTCGTAAAAAACTTGGTGAAAAAAAAATCAAGATGGTCTATGCAGTTGAAGGCAACAAAGCAACCAAGAATATTGGTGTTAGATTAGAAGACCGTAGGCGATTTGTCCTTACTGATGATGAACTTATTTCTCTTGCACAATTTGGCATCGCTATTGAAAATCATTACTGTGCCAAAAACAAACACTGGACTCCAATGGATATTGAATGGGCAAAAGATGGCAAAACAGGAGAAATTTATATTGTACAAGCACGTGCAGAAACAGTGCACAGCCAAAAAGATCATACTATACTTGAAGAATATAAACTTCTTGAAGAAGGGGTAGTCATCGTTACTGGAAGTTCAGTAGGATCAAAAATTTCAATAGGTCAAGCACAAATTATTAGTGATATTAAAGATATTAACACATTCAAACATGGACAGATTCTCGTCACTGAAATGACAGATCCAGATTGGGAACCAATCATGAAGATGGCAGCAGGCATCATCACAAATCAAGGCGGGCGTGTTTGTCATGCAGCAATCATTTCAAGAGAACTTGGTATTCCATGTATTGTAGGAACCAATAATGGCACCCACCTAATCAAAAACAACCAGGATATAACTCTGGATTGTTCATCAGGAGAAACAGGGCGAGTACTTGCAGGAAAACTCAATTATACTATTCAGAAAACAAATCTCAAAAACCTGCCTAAACCAAAAACCAAGATCATGGTCAATCTTGGTAATCCAGATCAAGCATTTGAAACAAGTTTCATGCCAGTTGATGGCATTGGGCTTGCAAGAGAAGAGTTTATTATCAATTCCTCAATCCAGATCCATCCAAAAGCACTTGTTGACTATCCAAATCTTCCATCTAATATTAAAATGACAATAGATAACATGACATATGGATACCACGACAAAAAAGAATATTACATTGACAAACTTGCGCAAGGTGTAGGAATACTTTGTGCAGCTATGTATCCGCGTGATGTCATTCTCAGACTTGCAGACTTTAAGACCAATGAATACGCAAACCTTATTGGAGGAGAGGCTTATGAGCCAAAAGAGTCAAATCCGATGATTGGGTGGAGAGGCGCATCACGATTTTACTCATCACAATATCGTGACGCATTTGCTCTTGAATGTAAAGCACTCTTGCGAGTTCGAGAAGTTATGGGGCTTAAAAACCTTAAGATCATGATTCCCATGTGCCGCACTATTCAAGAAGGGCACAGCGTTCTTGCAGAACTAGCAAAAAATGGGCTTAAAAAAGGGAAGGATGGACTACAAATCTATGTCATGTGTGAAGTGCCATCCAATGTTATTCTTGCAGAGGAATTCTGCCAACTCTTTGACGGATTCTCTATTGGCAGCAATGATCTAACTCAGTTCACTCTTGCAGTAGATAGGGACAGCTCTCTTGTTTCGCCTCTCTTTGATGAAAGAAACCCAGCAGTCAAAAAACTTATCGAAACAGTGATTAAGGTTGCAAAAAAACACAAACGCAAAATCGGGATCTGTGGAGACGCGCCATCAACCTATCCAGAATTCGCAGCATTCTTAGTTCAATGTGGCATTGATTCAATATCACTCTCTCCTGATGCTGTACTTAAAACTATGAAAACAATAGTCAAAACCGAAGAAAAGATTCAGAGATAACAAGGCTTTGTCCGATAAGTGGTTCCTGACCGAAAAGGCCCAATTCTGTCCGAAAAGTCAAGCTTTTAAGACACTATTCAGACAAAGCCGATAACAACCAAATCTATTTAAACAAACCAGTTGTTTGTTATTTTATGTCGCCTAAACAAAACAATAAAATAAAAAAAGCATTCACCCTTGACTGGTACAAAGAGTTAGGATGGAATTCAAATCCATTTACAACAGAAAATCTTGAACCAGTTGACTATTTTATTAGTGGTTATGAAGCAGAAATGCAGCGGCTGAATTATTTTATTATTGAAGCCTACTCCTTTGGAACTATTAAAGGTGCATTAGGAATGGGTAAATCACTTCTCCTTAATTGGCTTGGATATGAACTGCAAAAATATAGAAATCGTTATCATATAGCGCTTATTCCTTGCGAAAAAATTAAAGAAAAAGAATTTACCAGACATATTATTGAATCACTCCTAGGCATCCACGAGCAAGTCCTTATTTACAGCTGGTACAAAACAGGTATTAACAAACTTGCAGATTATATTGCAGCCAGAGTCAACAAAAAGTATCAAGCAACAGATTCACTTTACCAGCGCATTGCTGCAGGGGACTTCTCAAATCAGAATCTTATTCTTGAATATATAATAATGAAAACCAAAAAACAGCCCCTTATTCTCTTGCTTGATGATGCATCATCCCTGCCAAAAGAATGTTTCACACGTCTTGACATACTCTACAAGAGAAAAATTCCTCTACAAATCATTATTACAGGATCAGTAGATCAAATCAAGCGCATCGATATTCAACAAAAAGATAGCCTCCACATTGAGTTAAAACCATTAAACTATCCAAGTGTTCGAGCAATGATTAAAAAACGAATAGAATTCTTTGGAGGGCACGACATTGAACCATTCAATGATGCTCAACTAGCAAACTTTTTTGCACAGTCAAACAAAAATCAGAGGAGCATGCTTGACACATGCTATGACAAAGCAGTTAAGATCGCACTCAAACGCATAAAAGAAAAACCATTATCAACAAAGCTCCCAGCACTAGAAACAGTTCCTACTATCTTTCCAGCACAAAAAGTAGAACTTCCAAGTCATGCCAATGAACCAGTCCAATCATCTGACTACAAGATCAAAGTAATTGACAGATCAACAGAGCCATTTAACCTAAAACTTGTGCCACAAGAACGTACTGATTATATTGTCAAAGAAATACACAAGGACAAACAACAAAACACTAAAACAAAACAAACACAAAATAAAAGAAATTAAAAAATTAAGATTCTATAAAAAACGCTTAATATCGGCCTCTGGCCAACTTAAGTTTTTGTACAAAAAGATTTCGCATCTCACGCCTACAGCCTTCAATTTGTTTAGGCGAAAAAGTGGGTTCAAAAGTGGCGCTCCCCTTTTTTTATAACAACAATTTTTTTAGACAAACTTTTATGTATATAGATTACAAACTCGTTAGATACTATTACACCAGCCTTTTTTGCAATTAGATTAACATTCACAAAACTAGGAAGACCAAACACAGCTATCTTTGTCTTCCATCTTCTTAACATTTTTAACATTGCATAAAAAAAAGCTGATACATCTTGATCCTTGGTATTTCTGCCATATGGAAGATCAGATACAACCACAGGAAATGAACCCTGTAGCAGCAATGCGTCCTGATGTAACACCCTTGCTGCAACACCAAATTTGGCAAGATTCTTAGTACAGGCATTTACCATCTCAGGATCAACATCAACACCAGTTATCTCAAGATTCATTAATCCTGCTTCAAGAAGAATCCCTCCTGTTCCAGCACAAGGATCCAATACACAACCAGATCTTACTCCAGAAAGGTTCACCATTGCAGCAGCTAATTTAGGATGTAGACTAACAGGTTTAAGACAAGCTCTATAATGAGCCTTTCTTGATTCAAAATTATTTGTAATCAGTGCGACACGTTTTGCCAGTATAGCCTTGTTTTTATAGCAAAATAATGCAAAAAAGTTATGTGGATCATCCAAATCTACTCTTGGATTTTTACACTTATGAAATATTTGTTTTGCCACCAATAATTCTAATGGTTTATTAGCAGGATACACACGAACACAAAATGAACCAGTACAACTTCCAATCTTAACATGTTTGAGAAAACTCTCTAAACAATCCAGGCTTTTTGCTGCTCCTAATACCTCAAATATTTGTCTAGTATATGCCAATCTAAGCAATATGGGATCATATCTACTTCTTACCAAAAATAAATTGTCAATTAAAACACCTTTCTTTGTATTACATAACGCAAGAACCTCAGTCTGTGCAAGATCAAGATTATCCTTATGCAGTTCAAATAATAGCATCTTACTTTTGCAGTTTCTTATATCCAAGCCAGATCAACACCACTAAAATCAACCCGAGAATGCTGATACGCACCCACTTATCAAGTATATCCCAATACCCAACCAATCCAACAAAAAGAGTAATCACAGCCCCGCTCATTATACCACCACTTACTGCAGGAAGAGCTAATGCAATACCTGCAACCATAAGCAATCCACCAATCATAATCTGTGTAAGAAAAACATTTCTGCGATACAAGTTAGTGGCCTGCTGCAATTTTAAATTGCATGTATAATATGCATCACAATGACCCCTAAACATACTTATTGAAGTAGGACATTGTTTTGAAGGAAAAAAAATCCCTCCATATTGCATACATTCATTCTCAAATACAACATTTGAAAATATGCAAGATGTTATATTTGCTTGATTACAAACATCCTGCTCAAGAACAACCTTGCAAAGACCAGGACAATCCCTTACCTCAACACCAGGTTTCACATGACCAGAAAAATCAACAGGCCTACTCTTCCCAGCGTCATACCACTTGCCATCGCTAGCCTCGCATGACGCACGATCAGTATACTCATGATATTCACTTGAACAAAATTCATCATACTCTGGCTCATGATACAAAACTGTAAGAGTATAATTCACAAAAAATGCCAACACAATTGCAATAGATATAGCCAGAATAACATGTTTAAATCTTGGTGCAACCAAACCAAACTTCTTGTTCATAGTCACAATCTATTACCAAAGTTATAAAAAGCTATCTATAAAAGGATCACATGCGAAACACATGAAACCTGGCAGACCAGTAGGATCAGAGATTCGACAACGCATTGCAGAAATACTAGCAGTTGTTCACAAAGCATATGGCTACGAAATTCATAAAATCTATATCACTATCTTCACACCATGCACGCGAGAATCTATTTATTACCATTTGCACAAAGGAGTAAGTCTTGGCGAATTTATTATCACTGAAGTACGGCAAGAACAAGGAGAATTTTCTTGGGGGGGAATTGTCAAAAAAACCTACTACTCCCTCGGGTCAGAAGCAAATATTCATGGATCACAAGAAGTACAGGAATGGGCTAAAACACAACACCAACAACCATCAACTACTCACGCTTAACATTATACAACACACCAGCCAAACCAGCAGCAGCCACAGCAACACCAAGATCAGTAACCAGAGAAGGTTTATACGAATCACGAACATACCCATTCATAGCTGCATAGGAAATACCAACACCACCAACCAAGGCAGCCAATGAAAGCCTTAACTGAGATGCATAAAAACGCTTTCGATACAACGGATCATTATTACCTTGTGCTGTATACCTATTATTCTGATTACCTTGTGCCACACACCTACCAATTCCTAGAACTTATTAAAGCTAATCCTACTAGGACTCTATCCAAGATTCCTTGACCACCAAAGATTTTGAAAAATCAAAAAAGCAACTGCTGATTCGAAAACCAGATATGTGATAATCTTTTTTTGATATGCAACCGTTGGTTATCTGAAAGATTCCAAAACAAAAAAGGCGCAAGTTGGCGTCCCTGGCTAAAGGCAGCACCCTGTTTACTCACACCAAACGACTTATGAGCATACCATTCTAGATTAGGTAGAAAATCCTCAAGACCATTACCTACCTCTTCTATAGACATACTCCTTGTTCCAGTTATATCAACACCACAAAAGGTAAAATCCTCTCCATTTTCTTTATACAACAACAGCTTCTTTTCAATTGTGCCATTCTTAAGTGCAAGCGCACCACTAAACAAGATCCCACATGCCTTTTCAAAATCATTTTCTAAGAGTGCATCAGTAATGGCAGCATTCTGCTCCATATCAAATAAGTAATTATTTTTTGTTGGGTGCTCCTTAATCTCCAAACCACGATATGAACCACGTTCCTTATATAATAAGCCATACTCTCCACGTAACACATCACGATTTCCCAAAGGAATAAGATGAACATAGCAGGGAATATCAGGGTTGCCATTTACAAACAAGATTCGATTATCATAATACACAACCTCATGTTGCATAATCCACTCATGAATAAAACGCAATGAACCCTTTAAGCGCTCATGCCATTGTTTTGTTGAGAAGCCATGCTCGCCAAAAAAGCGATGATCTGCACTATCAGATGTTATAGCAAGCTCAAAGATGTGTTTGAGCAAAAAAGGGTCAGCACAAATCTGGTTATTATTGATATATTCTTCAACTAATCTAAGATTTTGACGCTTATTATTTTTATTATTTTTCTTAAACAATTCATAACATTCTTTATCCTGGCGAAATTTCTCAAGAGAAGTCTGCATCAACTCAGGCTGGCATTCCTTAATCTTATCCTCAAGATTTCTATTTTTTTGTATACAAAACCACCAATCAATCCAAACATCTTGAGCAAAGGCACGCAAGACTTGGGATAGGCGAAACTTTCGGCGAGAATCGTGTTTACCCCAGGTATGCTCAAGATAACTTATAATATCACATTTTGTGTAAAGCAATGGAGGCATACTAGATTCTATGTTTACATAGAACTTCTGAACATTTTTTATAAGTCCTCGTTCTTGATAAGCGTCTAAACCCAATCCCTCATGCACTAACTCTCCAATTCCATGTCTTGCCGCCTCTATTCTGGCTAAACGCAGATTAAGCGGCATTAATAAATCACGATATAAACCAGTTTCTTCATAAAAAACTTTCTTTCTTAATTTAGAAACACTTGCCACATTATGAGCAGCCTCAGTAAGCGAGTTGCCAAATGTATTGCACTCAACAACCAAGTCACTAAGAATATCATGTTTTGCCTCCTGGCCATGGCATAACATATGGTATAAAACCAGCACATCCTTGCCAGCATAAGAAAATACATTATTTAGTGATTCACGCCTTCCTTGCATTCCCTCTTCAATAAGTTGCATTAGTTTTTCATAATTGATAATCTTCTGAAATCCAGCAACCTGTTCTAATGTATAACGCGCATAATCCACATCACGTGATTTAAATAATGCATACGTATCTACAATCTCCATGCCTTGGCACAGGAATCTATCTAAAAATCTAAAAAACCCACGACGTGCAGGTTTGGTATTTCTTATTCCAACACTAAAATTCTTATCATTATTTAACTCCTTTATATCATATCCAATATTATGTCCTATCAATAAATAAGGATTCATCTCTTTTATTTTCTGTCTAACACCCTGTACCATACCAGCCTCATTATCATATCGTAGAATACTAAAATCAGCAGACACCTCACCTGCAGCAACAGCAAATGCATCCTTAGCAGGATTCTCAGTTGTATGTATCTCACCAATTAGAGAGCCATCGCATTGTTTAAATAGCAATGAAACAATACAGTTACTTGCTAATTCCTTATACTGATAAAACTTTTTTTCAGTGTCAAGAAAACACCATGGCAATCTTTTTACTTCATCAGCAGTTAATTGTTGCCAAAGCAGGCGAAAACCTGAACAAGAATCTAAATATATATCAACAACATGATCTCTAGTATCGATAACAGCTTTATTCTTTATATCAACCTCAGATAATAAAATACTAAGCTCAGCAAGATTATCTTTTATAATAGGTCTTATTTTATCTACTCTGCCCCTACATTTCTTATGAATCTCATCATATGTTGTATTAATTTTATGATGCAACACCAATGCATTCTGTAATATCTCATCTATCTCAACTCTTCGATTTGGCCAACCAAGTTGCCATTTTAGTTGCTCTGAATAATGGCCAGGTTCAAATAATGATTTTATCCAATCTGGTAAACCTAGTACATCATGGATTGGTGCATTTGAAACCTGCACTACATGAAAAGGCCTCTTCTTCTCTGCGAGATTCCAGCTTGGATATGCTTCTTTTATATAACCAACTACCTTTTTTACCATATCATCATCAAGATGCATTGCAGAGAAGGTATGAGTTAACAAGCACTCTTTTTTGTAAGGATACGCACCCCACTTAACTATTGATGGATATTCAAGAAATACTGGGCCATAGGAGAGATTCTTATCACGAAAAGAGAGATATGCATAGAAACGGCCAGCCTTTTTCTTAACCTCGCAATAATCAATAAACATCCCCACAAATCAAGGATAAGGCACTTCTTTTTATGTTTGGTGCAAATGGGGTTCTCTGGACTGTTCGGTTACATTTCTATGGATTTTTGGAGGAGAGCAGTGCATTTGTCCTACAGTCTGGAATCTGCCAGGCTGGTAATCTTATTCACCTTTAAAGGAAGTAATCTGCCTTTAAAAGAAGATATATTCTTTTTAAAGAATATTGAATAATGGAAAACCATTTAAGGAAGGATCATTGGTGTGGGTGTATGATCCGATCTTATGCCCTTTTCCGTGTTTTTGAAAGCATGTCGCAAACAAAGCATCCCGAATCGATGACCGTGATAGCTAAGCGAGCGGGTGTAGGGCTCACGTCGGCTAAGCGCGTAGTCGACTATTTGGCTGATTATCGGTTGGTGAAGCGAACGCCCCTTGGAAGGATGATCCTGTGTGAACTGGACAGAGATAATGTTCTGGTTCGGCATCTTAAAGCGTCCCTGTCTCTTGGGCGAATCCATGAGGTTGGTTTGATCGAGGAGCTCCTCAAAAAGAACCCGGCGATATTGTCAGTCATTTTGTTCGGCTCGGTGGCGCGCGGAACAGATATGCCCGACAGCGATGTGGATATCGTGATTATCTCCCGGTCAAATGTTTCCTTCAACGGGCTAAAATCGGAGAAAGTCTTGGATCGTGAGGTGTCATGGATGCAATTCACGCCTTCGCAATGGAAGGTCAAGGCCCGTGACGACAAGGCGTTCTATGATAACGTGGTCATTGGAGGCATCGCGATTCATGGAGAGATTCCTGTGGTGAGATGATGGACATCAAACAATGTGTTGCAAAGGGTCTTCTCAGGCGGGACGTCCCGGATAATGAGAAGGCGGCAAAATCGATCGAGAGGGCATGGCATAAGATTGAGGTGGCTAAAAAGGTCCTGAAGATAGTCCCTGAGGAAGCAGTCGCAAATGCCTACGCAAGCATGTTTCATGCCGCGAGGTCTTTGTTGTTCCGGGACGGTTATGTTGAGAAGAGCCATTTTGCGCTGTTCGTGTATGTCAAGGAGCAATATGCCGATCGCCTTGAATTGAGGTTTTTGAATGAGCTCAATACACTTCGCCTTGATAGGCATGCCATCAATTATGGTCTTGATCCGATCAGGATAGATTACGGTGAGGCCAAGAATGTAATTGAGACTGCGGAAGATTTTATCAAAGCAGTTGAGGGCGTGCTTAAAAAGTGATTTGGATTTTTATGGGTGAGAATTTTCCCTATTTGCCTTCGGTTATGTCAACCTTCTAGAAAACGGTCCAAATCCTGTTTGGCAGGGGAACATGTATGTAGTTCAACGACGATAAAAGTCAACAGAGAATCAACCGAACAGCGCGGAGAAGTCGCGTCCGGTCAACAACCATGACAGAACACTCATTTGGCCGCAATCTGAAATCCGATCATCATGACGCTCTTTCTCACTTTATCGACTATAAACCGTTCCACAAAGCCCAGACGGTCCAAATCCTTCAAAATGGGGTTGGGAGGATTTGAACCCAACAAACTCACTTCGTGAGTTTGTGTGCCACAAGGTAGAAGACCTTGGGTGCACCCGATCTCGCGGACCCCATCCGTGAATCATACCAAGCTAGACCACAACCCCCCAAAAAAATGGATAATGTCATTTTTTGGACAAAGTAATCACAGTTTAATTTTCCCGTAACTTATAAATACTGTGCAAGGTGTTCTGGTTGCATGAAGTTTCAAAGACCTAAAGGTACTATTGATTACTATCCGCGTGAGCAAGCAGTTAAGAATAATGTGTTCTCTGTATTTCGCAGGGTTGCCTCACTATTTAATTTTAGTGAGGTTGAATCTCCTGCATTTGAAGAATGGTCTGTTCTTTGTGAAAAAGAAGGAGATGAGATTAAGCAGCAAGTCTTTACTTTAGAACAGCGTGGTAATGAGCGTTTTGGGCTTAGATTTGATCTTACTGTGCCACTGACACGAATGTTTGTGCAGTTGCAAAAGGAGTTGCAAAAACCAGTAAAGTGGTCGTATGCAACAAATATGTGGAGATATGAGCGTCCACAGCATGGTAGGCAAAGAGAGTTTTATCAGATGGGTGTAGAAGTTTTTGGTTCATCAAGTGTTTATGCAGATGCTGAGGTTATTGGGGTTGCTATTGAAACACTCAAAGAGTTGGGTCTTAAAAGAAGTGATGTTGTTGTACTTATCAACAATCGTAAGTTAATGCAAGGTTTATTAGAGGATTGTGTATCAAAAAATCAGGTGGGTGACGTGTTTCATATTATTGATAAATATGATAAGGTCAACACAGATGAGTTTGGGAAGATGCTTGCATTTCTTAAAAATCCTGAACAAGTATTAAAATTACTTGAGATTAAGGATATGAAAACTCTTGAGAAGATTAAGAAGAATAAGCTTGCGCAAGAAGGGTTTAATGAACTTAAGGCAGTCTATGATTTGTTGGAGTCAGAGTTTGTACAGATTTCGCTTTCAACTGTTCGTGGGCTTGCATATTATACAGGCACTGTTTTTGAGATTTTTGATACAAAGAAAAAGTTTAGAGCAGTCTGTGGTGGTGGAAGATATGATCAAATGGTAAAAGTATTTGGAGGTGATGCTGTGCCAGCAACAGGTATGGCGATTGGCTATTCGACGCTTTTGCTTTTGTTAGAAGAGAAAAATCTTATGCCACAAATTGATGTTTCACCTGAGTTTGTGATTGCCCCAGTTGATGATTCAGTAAAAAATGATGCATGGAAGTTGTGTGTGCGTTTGCGAAGGCATCATCGTGTTGAGATGGAATTGGCTGGGCGAAGTTTAGGAAAGCAGCTTGCGTTTGCATCAGGAATTGGTGCAAAACAGGTTATTGTGATAGGTTCAAGAGATTTTTCAAAAGGTCTTGTTACTATAAGAGATATGAGAACTGGCAAGGAATCTGTGGTAAAAATAGGTGATCTTGAGTAATGAAAAAAGCACAGGTGAGTCTATGTTAAAAAAACCTGTAATATTTGTTAATTTTAAGACCTATATGCAGGTAAGTAGCGATGCTGCACTAAGATTAGCAAAACACTGTGCTTGGGTTGCTGAAAAAACTGGTGTTTTGATAGTTGTTATTCCTCAAGCAGTGGATTTAAGGCATATTGTAGAGTCTGTTGATGTTCCTATTTTTGCACAGCATGTTGATCCAGATACAAGTGGCGCATGTACAGGTGCTCAAGTCATTGAGAGCTTAAAAAGTGCAGGTGTGTGTGGAAGTTTGCTTAATCATGTAGAGAAGCAGGTGAGTTATACTGTTATTAAGCAAACGCTTGCGCATGCAAAAGCATTAAAGTTTAAGATGGTGGTTTGTGCATCAAATTATCAAGAAGTGAGAGGTCTGGCATTGTTAAGACCTGATTATATTGCAGTAGAGCCTCCTGATCTTATTGGTGGAAAGATTTCAGTGTCTTTGGCAAATCCAGATCTCTTAAAAAATTGTGTAGGGATTGTTGGTAAGAATTGTTTGGTTGTTGGTGCTGGAATTCACACTGCTCGTGATGTTAAGGTTGCGTTTGAATTAGGTGCTTGTGGTGTGTTAGTATCTTCAGGAATTGTGCTAGCTAAGAATCAGAAAAAGGCATTGCTGAATCTGGTCTCAAAAATATAATAGTATCTAATATTTTATGTTTTAAAAAAAACCGCTAGGTTTTTTTTTACCGGATGAATTCATATTCTTTAATAATAATCCATGAGAAGAGGAGTAGAATAACTGCGCCTGATAAAAACCAGTATCTAGCTTCATCAAGAGTATAGGTAAGTGCAAGGTAGAGTCCGTAGGTTAGTGTGCCAAATCCCATCCATAATACCTTATCAAGCACAAGTTTCATAATCTCAAATTCTTCTGTTCCACTAAGCTTTCGCTTTAGTGTTTTTCTAGTGACTGATCCTTTTTTGTTTGCTGCCATTTTTTTTATTGTTTGATAATGGAAAACTCTTTGGTTGAATATATTTGTGCAGGAACTACTTGTCCTGCTGGCTCTTCAATAATCTTGAGTTCAAGTTTGCATGCATAGATTGTTGGTGGTGCAGTAGCCTCAACACTAATCTTAAGTGGAATCACTGCTGATTTGCCTGCATCTACTTTGATGTCTGGGAATGTATCAAATTTGATAATTGGATTAGCTGTATCCCGTACTCGTGTACGGATAGTATCATCTGCAATCACATCAAAACATGTAAATGCACGTTTCTCTGCTTCCTTGCCTTGCAGTTGGAATTTGACAGTTGATCTACGGTTGTTTCGAATAGCAAAGTTTAATCCAACATCCTTTCCAGTAACTGTAATTTCTGAGGTAAGAAGGGTAATTTCAAATTGCGAATTCTCAAGCGATCTTCTATCTTCTTCAGAAAGCTGTTCTGAAATTCCTTTCAGTTTTTCAAATGTGCCGCCAAATAGTGATTTAACAAATGAAAGTCCAAGCCCTAATACAGTAATAGCAATGATAAGAACTACAATAGCTTCAATTGAGAGCTGTAGTGATCCGCGTTTTGCAAGATGCCTGTCAAGTATCATATCAACCTCTTCTTATTTCCAAATATCTTGCTATATAAATCTTTCTTTAACCAATTTTTAGTCTGTTTGCACATACATTTTTATGACTTTGTTACCGTGAAGCACATCCAAATCAGGTTGTATAAATCTTTCTGCGCCACAATTAATTTGCTTTAATGGATCTTTATATACGCATACATTAAACACATAAATCCCCCCTCTCCTAGTAGTCACCTCTTCACTCATCTTGTTGTCTACACGAACACTAATTGGAATAACCTTTCGTGCATTGGCTTCTAATAGAAAATCCGGATATTCTTGTATAATCCAATTTTTGTTGATATAGTCTTGTCCTGCTTCTTCAATAAGTTGTTCTGTGTCTTTATCATAGGCATTGACAAAGGAAACATCCATGCCAAATGTGTTTTCGTTTCCTAATGTATTAAGAACCCCCATGCCAAAGGTAACAACCTGTCCACCAGTTGCACGTTTTTTATGGATTGGGATAATAACTTTTTCTATGCCTTCAAGAAGTTTAGCATTGATTTGTCTTGCAGTATCTGCATCTACTTGTGCTTGGACCTCTTTTGCTAAGATAAAGTATTCTCGAATCAAGTAGAGTCCGCCAGCAAAGATAACTATTGAGAGTATGAGTACGACAAGCATTGTCACTGCAATCTCAAATCCTTTCTTATGCATGTAAAATAATAAGGAAGTAGGGTATAAAAGCTTGTTGCAGTTAAAAGTTGAGAAAATATAAAAAGGAAAAAAAAGAAAACATGTTCTGGTTGCTTAGCACACCACTAGCGTCGCATACATAACAGCCCCTGCTGCTCCATCGCTAGCATATACTGTTAT
>CAZQZJ010000002.1:0-70047 GCA_964597775.1 uncultured Methanosarcinales archaeon | reverse complement strand
CTTTGCTTCGCTAACTTTGCAGCAAGCTGCAGGATATTGGTCAATTTTCTCGCTTGCAGACCGGCAATTTCTATAGGAAATAACCTTAATTTTAGGATATTCCAAAAACGAAAGTAAGGTTATTTCCTAATAATCAAATCACTTTAACCTTGGAAAAATATCCTATAATTAAAGTGATTTGATATAATTTCAGAATCGGATTGTGCAACCTTAGCAGAGTACTGGGTATTGAACCCAATTCTGAAATAATAAAAAATCCCAACCTGGGCAGAGCCCAGGGGTATTTTTTAATCCCAAATAGGTAAATATATTCGATGCAGAGCATCGGGGTATGAACCCATTTGAGAAATCACTTACATTCAATACTTCTCAATGTAATCCCATCTTGAACAGATTTGCATACGAGTAGAAGATAAAAGATGTGATGAAGCAAACCCTTGCTGATTTGAAAGGATTATGTTTTGATCATAATCAATAAGGATGTATCCAACATCAAGATATTTTGATGCAGATTTGTGAATAATAGGAGGTATAGTTACAAACCCTTGTTTGGCAATGCGTAAACAATCACTAATTGGTAGTTCTGATAATGTGATCTTCTTATTCTTCACAACAATAATAGTAATAATGGACATGAGAAGAAAGTGAAATACTCTAATTTATGATCCATTCCATTCTTCCTTAGAAAAGTTTCTTGTACTATCCACCTCTTTTTTATGATCTTGGCAATATTTTCTTTATGCAACATGATATATTGTTATTCTTCCAAAATTTTGATAAGCTTTTTCTTATGTTTTTTCCCAGATAGGATCACAACATTTTTACCAAGAAATTGCTTAAAAAAAGAGAGAACAGTTAGATTTGCTTTATTATGTTCAGGGGGTTGTGCAATATTGACTTGTAATACTCCTGATTCAAGAACCTTAACCAATTCTGTTGCTGGAGCTCTAGTTCTCACATGTATAACAAAAACCTTTTTGCGGATTAGTTCTCTTGGATCAACAATAATATTATCCATTTAGATGTAGTCTCTCCATGTGTGATTACATTTTTCACATTTAAGAAACTTGGTTTCAGGTTCATCCCCAGCCCTTGTTTGTTTTGTCCAAAAAAAGGCCTTTGTATGCCCACATTTTGCACACTCAGTTGTTGTTAATGGCAGCCTCTGATTATGATGACTCTCAATAACAAGTTCATTTATACCAGATTTTTTTTTAACTACCTCTTTGACTACACCAGCTTCACCATGCTGGCTGTAACCACAAGAACATGCAATAATCTTCTGATTCTTTACAATCTTTGGCATAAGCAATGAACCACAGGTTGGACAAAACATCTTCATCACCTAAACCATGGCATATACTCAAGCAAACCAATAAAATCAAGTAACTTAAGAAAAACAATCTTTACCCAACCAAGCAATGGAATCCTAACAACAGCCTTACCAATAATAGCCTGTGACGGAATTGACTCTTCAAAACCAAGTGATCCACAATTGTTATCACCCTTTGTTTTGAATTTAATCAATGGATCATTTTTAACTTGAACTGCACGATGAATAATCGGTTCTCCAGAAGGATTAAAAAAAACAACAACATCTCCAACATCAGGTTCATGATCTCCTACAAGTATCATTAAATCACCAGTGTTAAAACCATTCTTAAACCAAAACGATTCAAACTGCTCTTTTGAGATATTATACTTTGAATAAAGTAAAGATGTGGACACGTCACGACCACCAATACATGTACCATGATCCCACCAATTCTCAAAAGATAATCCTTGATGTTCCATGCTTCCAGAAACAACAGCAACAATAGGATGCGATGTCCCAAATAAAAAACCAATACCTGGATACATAATAAATTTAATTACCACAAAAGCAATGACAATATTAGCAATCCATGATGCAATGCTATCCTCTTCCCATAAAAAATGCCAGAATGCTTGCAATGACCTTTGCCAACCCATTGATGACATAACCTTACAAAACCTTATAAAGATTGCGCTTTTTGATTACAATAAATCTTTTGCAAGGATTCCAATGTCAATAAAAAAAGAACAGATTATACCCAAGTATGATCGCAACCCAGACTATTTTGAAGGAGTACTGCAATTACGCAATATCACTCCAGAACTTGAAGCCTTTGTGCATAACTCCCTATCCCGTGAACATGTACGCATAGCTAAGGCAATTCCCCAACCATTAGGCATTGATTTATATGTTTCAAGCAATAAATTCATTCTTAAACTTGCAAAAAAACTTAAGGAAACATTTTCTGGAGAACTTAAGATTAGTTCTCGACTCTTTACCAAAAACAGACAAACATCAAAAAATGTATATCGCATGAGTGTTTTTTTTAAACAAACGTTGTTTCACCGAGGTGATTGCATTACTATTCGCGGAAATACTGTTAAAATCCTCTCTATTGGAAACAAAATTCGCGCACAAGATATTAAAACAGGAAAGAAGTATGAATATTCTTTTCTTGACATGGAAAAAGTGGAGAACCACTTTTGAACCCAGAAGTATTCTTGGCGAACTGCATAAAATAACTTAATGGTTTTATTGTGTGATGCGTGCACGTTCAGATTGATACTGCTCAATAATCTCATCAAGAAGTATTGATCTTTGCTTAGCTTCTTCAAATTTCTGTTTTTTTATCAACACAACAAAATCATATATTTTTACTTCAAAGCCTTGTATTGATACACACCCCATACCAAGTCGCTCTCTGAGATTCTTGTTAATCCTCTGCTGAGTACAAATAATCACACCAATCTCTTGTAGGATTTTGATAACTTCTTCGCTTGACTCATAAGGATTCTCTACAAACAAGATATCACCCATCTTCACATTTAATCTTGCAGTTATTCTCTTAAACTCCTGCATTCCCAAATTCTTGAGGCACTTGCAAACAGTAAACTCATGAATATCAGTGATTATTTTTTCAAGTTCAGTAGTTTTATTCTGCCATGAGCGCAGAGTTGAACGTAATATACCAACTTGGTTGGAAAGTAATAGAATCTGTTGCTCTCGTAATCGAAGTAATTCACCATGTTCTTGTTTTGGACGATTTTTGAGCTTATTTTGTAATTGAGTAATTGTTAGGCGCGCTGAATCAAATTGGGATTGTAATGATGAAACCCTTATCTTTAGTCTGCGATTCTGTTTATGTAACTCATTTAAACCTGATAAGAACCCTACAACATGATGTGACTGGATATTCTTAGGTTCTGCATTCGAGGATTGCTTAAGTGGCTGATCAAGGATACTCACTGCTTGTGCAATGCTCATACCTGAATCAAAAACAAGATTAAGTATGTGATCAAATCGCACCTGCTCATTATCAGCTGCAATTCTTATCTTTGTTATCAAACGTGAAAGCTGCCTTTTAGCATATTCACCACTTGCAACAGCATCTAACTCATGATGATTCTCAGTATCATACTCCTTAGCCAAATCATGCTTATGCTCCTTAGTCATATCCTCCTTAGGAGAAATAATTTTGCAACCTAATTTACGTGCAAATGCTAGAATAAATCCAGGAACATGTTTTTTGTCACACCCAACAGCATACACTTTACCAAATGAATGTATAATTCGAATCAATTCATCAAGACCGATTCCTTTCTGTGAACCTATTTGCAATAGATTACCTTCAACATCAAAGATACTCCATGCTGTTGTAGTACCTGGATCAATTCCAATAATAAGGCCAAGTTTTTGCACTACCCTATAATGTTCAAACAACTTTAAAAAGTTATAGCTGTTCTGTGATCAAATGAGATTAATTACAAACATCATAATCTTTATTATTGCATCTATAACTATGGTTATGCTAGTAAATTCGCATGAAGCTATTGTATCAACCAACCAAACTGTAGTTGATGAAATAACACAATTTAAACATATTCAAATACATGCACAAGAAGAAGCCAAACATGGAAATATTAAACATGCTCAGGAATATATAAAACATTTACAAATAATGCTTACTAATCAGAATCTTAGTGATGAAATACGACACCTTAATGATCTTAAGATTATAGTTTATCGAGAAGCGTATGCGCAGTGTAGTAAGTATAGACGCTGTAATTATATTAGTAGTATCAATAACCTATCGGATGAAGACTTTTATCGATATGAACGTGTAGTTCACATTAGTTCAGATCTTAAAAAAATAGCTCAAGAAGTTATATTGCATAAAGCATTCAGAAGATTTAATTCGAATGGCACTGCACGCAACACCACAACAATGACCAAAGAGCAAGCTGAAGTAAGCATGGGGATACTATTAGAAAATTATCACCACAAACAAAACCAAGCACAGCAAGATATTAAGAATTGTAGATTTTGCAACACAACATCACTAGCTGTTCAAGAAATGCTTGCTGCTGCTCAAAAAATTTATTTTACTACAATCAATATTACAAAACAAATCAGCATTACAAACCCGTATCTTACTGGTGATGAAAGTAAGACTGTTGCACTAGACTTATCTGAACAAATACATATGATCACACCACTAAATCTGATTATCTCAACACTACAACTAGAAAAACCAGTAGATGCAAATGTTAAGATTAATACCATAAAAAAAATACTGCAACATGCAGAAATTATAACAACCTATGCTACTACCAAGAATGTTCATGAGTATCTTGGTTCAAGACTATTACTTCTCTCACACAATATCACCATCACTTCAACCCAGCCTGAGATAGCACTATTATCACTTCAAAACCCTATTCAAGAACAACGATTACTAACACTCCAAACCACACTCCAAGAAGCATTAGACGCGTACAGCAACGCAGATAACCAACCAAAAACAACTCCTGCTGAAGAAACACGAAAACTTCTCACTAGTGTAGAAACAATTAAAAAAGAATTAGACAAACTAACACCATGAACATAAGAAAATATTATATAAATATTATATATACAGCATTAGCAATAACAATTGTATTTAGTATTGGATGCACCTCAAATCACACTGATTATCTACCAGAGAAAAATCTTAGTTTGACAGAATCTGCTTATGCAGTTAATATAACACCACTACATGAGATTAACACAGATCTTGAGCAGATTCAAGATCTTATTGCTGTAAAATCCTTACAAACTCCTCTTCTGAACAATTTGTCTTAATACCATTCTGACTAAGATGAGTTCTAGCAGCAACAAATCCCTGTTGATTGAGCGCAGAAATTATTACAGGAACTGATGGCAAGGATGCAAGTTTATATTTTCTTGCAAGAGTGTGAATATCATGAAATCCAAGACTAGAAATGTGTGATTCATTACAAAGTATACCCAACAATTGAACTGTTTTTTTCCATTCTAGAGGACAAAGACGGTGCATGGATTCTAATATTTTTGAATCCTGCATTGGACCAAGCCAGAGTGGACCAGCTTGATTCCACATACCATGCTGTTTTAGGATAGCATCAACTGCATTTTTTTTCTTATCAACACATAAATAGACCCGCATATAATGTTGATCTGCATAAGACACCAAAGGAAGAAGTGCACGATCATACTGAGCACCTATAAGCTGGACTTTTCGAATTAAAATACGCAACCCTAGCTCATGCATATGCACAATTCTCTGCGGTATTGCCCAATATTTACGTAAACATGCACGTGGATGTGTACCACACAATGCCGATGTATCTGTTGCAGTTACAGCTAGGATACCACGACGACTCAAGCGCCGTATGGATGCATCCAAAAATGGGTTTGGAGAACCAAAAGGATCAATATCAATATAATCAAATCCTGAGGATTCTAACATCCACACCGAGGCTTCTTTATGCGAAAGAGAAAGTTTTGTTGATGGAATATTATTCAAAAGAAGATTCTTCTTCATCGATCTAATAAAAAAATGAGACTTATCATTGGCATACACTATTTTACTATACTCTCCAGCTTCTTTAAGAAATCGCAATGAGCGAACCCCTGTTCCTGCAAGAGGATCACAGATCTGAAGGTTTTTCTTACCCCATGCCTTCAAAAAAAGAATTGCAATATCACGATTTGTTATCATAGCTGGATTATAGAACAGCGGCATTGCTGAAGAGATCTTTTGTGGAGTAAAACCCCAAAATCGAATCTCCCTTTCAGATAATATAACTGATTTCACAGGACACAACCATCTTTTTAATATAATAACTTTGGCCAGGTATAAAGCTCTACATACTCAGGTTCAGCAAATTCAGAACGCACAAACTGAGTGCATGCTTTCTTGCTTTTCCAAAAAAACCAACATTTTTCTCCAAATCGCCTAAATGATGTACAATTTTCACATACAGTGCCTTTTACAGAATCGGGAATATGCGTTAGTTCTGGATTGGGTTGGGAGATCATAAGAGTATCTAAACAGATCATGCTTTTAAAGCTTATTGAGTCACAACTTGAGTCACAACAATAGTTCCTATCATTTCTGGATGAATACCACATGCATAGGTATATGTTCCTGGTTTGGTAAATGTGTGTTCAAAGCTTTGTCCTAATGATAACACTGAAGAGTTTAGTTCGCCATCAGTACTTACTACAGTATGTGGTACTGTATCTTCATTTGTCCAGACAAGAGTGCTTCCAACAGAAAGGTTGATTGTATTAGGAACAAATGCAAATGAACTGATAGATATATTTAATATATTTAATTTAGAAGGTATAACCTGTACTTGGAGTGATGGAGACTGTTGCGTTGTTGCTAGAGTATTGCTTACACAAACCTTACTATTGTGTATAGATCCATGCGGACAATGTATATTTTGAGAAAGCGGAGGCTGTGAACCAGCAACTCCAAGATGATACAAACGACATTGCACGCTGTCTCCTAATGTATCACCAGGAATACCTTGTGTTGAAAGCTGTTTGCATGCAGTTTCACACTCCTGAAATGAAGAAAAAAGCTTGTCTTTACAATTATTAAGTGCCAATGCACAGTAATTATCACAGTAGGTTCCACAGACATTTCCACCAGAAGTACCTGCGTGAATGCAGTGAAGATCTGGATTTGTTGCTGCAGCAACCTCTGCATGATAGATTCGACAAGCAAGAGTGTTTCCTGATGTTTCTCCTCTACTCCCTAAATGAAATACACCAGATTGTTCACAATATCTAATACATTCCAACTCAGAATCATATTGGATATTATTCTTACACGCAGCTTGAATTTTTCCACAGTATTCATCACAACTAAGTGCACCTGAGGAGACTGATGCTGGAATCTTTTGCAGGGTTTGATTAGGAATAGTTTGAAGTGCTGGTTTCTGAGAAGATTTTTGGGATTGCACAATCTGTGCTTGTTCAAGTTTATATGTTCGAAATGCTAAGGAAATTAATAATATTGCAAGAAAGATTGCACTAATAAGAATTATCCATTGAATAGGAAACTGTGGCTGTTCTCCCTGTAATAAATTTATTTCTTCACGCAAGATTCGTTCAATATCCTCTGATTGATAGTTCTGAGCTAATACTGCACGAATTAATTGTGGAGTGTATCCTGACCTAAGACTTCTTCTAATATATGATCGAATATCCTGCACCATTGCTCGTTACTGTACACAGTACTATTTATGCGTTTTGAAGCCATAACGTATAAAAGGAAGATACAACGGAAAAGAAGTATGGAACCTGCACAAAAGATCAGAGTTGCGCAGATTATACAAGAAATTAAAAAAACAAAGGATCTTGTGCATCTTGCTTGGCGTGAAGAAGTGGTATGGCAAGCTAAGCATCGCAAGGTTGTAGCAAAAGAAGAAATCCTAATGAATCTTCTTAATCGATTACAAAACGATTTTGATAAACTCCTAAACAATGAAGAATACAATTCTCAGAACCTTATACTACGTAAGGAGTTTGTTTCATTACTTCGTGAGCAGGTTTTACTTATCAAAAAACAGATTGGAGATGTACGAACACTACTTCACGCACTTTCTGAAGCACATAATGCAGATATCTTATATAATCAACATGAAGAGATTGATTTTGTTAAACTTGGAGAGGTTCTTACCAATATTAAGAAGATGGAAGACCACCTTATCCAACTTGTTTAATGAAAAAAGGGGAGCACCCATTTTGAACCCACTTGTCGCTTTTGATAGATTCATCACAACGCTCGACCTGAGGCTGCTGGCGACCCATTATTTGGATGCAACCTATTAATACAGAAGACTTTTAAATTCAGTTAATTTTGAACCTGTCAATGAGCAGTATAGGCCATATATTACCAAGAAATCACCCTAAACCAAGAATTAAACTTGCTGTTTGGTTTGGATTATTCATGATTGGACTTATGCTGTTATCTAGTTTTGCCTTTGTTCTTGATTATAAATCAACACAAAATGTTGCCACATCAACCTATGGAAATTATACATTTACTCCAGCTCAGAACAAGTGGAAAACAGAGATTAATGGAAATGACCTTACATTTACATACTTACCAGAACAGCTTGAACATACCAATATAAGCTTAGATGCTATACAAATCCTGCAAAGTACACGTGTGTTCTGGATTACCTATGACCCTTATTCAGAATTTAGTGATCTTCTTGGAGGAATACAATATACCAATGATGACCTCTTAAAACTTGGCAAACAGATGTATGTGCAACGTGCACTTCTTAATAATAGCGAGTATCCTGATCTACCACAGATCAATTGTGGAAATGCAACAGTAACAGAACCTGTACTGATGTTTATGCAAGCAAATGAAACTAATTTAAATATTGATAAAAGTTGTATCATCATCAGCGCAGCTAATGATGAAGATTTTCTTAAGCTTAATGAAAGACTCATGTACTCTATATTAGGAGTTATGCAATGAATGAAAAATGCTGGTACCACAATGCATTGATATGGTCAGGAATTCTTATCATCCTTATTATTCTTGGATTCTACACCCTTTTCCAAACCTACAAACCAAATAGATATCAGACAGTAAGCTATAACCACTTTGATTTTATTAAAGCTGGAGGATTGTGGAACACAGAATGGCAAAAAGGCAATACTATTTTTAATATTAGACTTCGCTTTAACCCATATGATGTTAAAAATGTAAGTGTAAGTGGTATCTTTGATCCAGGTTTTAACAAACCAACTATTTATATCACCTTTGATCCAGAAGCTGGTAATTTTACAACAATGAGCCTTGCTGCAGCTGAACTCTCTATCAATATGGTTCAGGCTATTGGCATAACACCTATTGCTGCATGCGCAACCAATATAACAGATATCTGCACAGAACGACCAATTATTAAATGTGGAGATACAAACAAATCAGTTATCTATCTTCTAGGACAAGGAGAAAGCGGCATTGCAGCAAGAGGAACGTGTATTATCCTGCTTGGCGAAGGACTGGAGTTACTCAAATCAGTAGATCGACTCTTATATGCATGGTACAATATAATGCCAGTAACATCAGTAAGATGATATATGATAGAACACTATTTTACCCAACATCCTATCTCAAAAAAGAAGGATTATCTTATTAAAGATACAGTTCGTGGAAACAAACTGATATTCTACACCAGTTCTAGTATTTTTTCCAAACAACATATTGATCAAGGCAGCAGACTCCTTGCACAAAGATGCAGCATTAGGGATGGAATGCATATTCTTGACCTTGGATGCGGATACGGCATTGTTGGAATTGCAGTTAAAAAAGCATTTCTAAAATGCAACATTGTTGCAGTAGATATTAATGAACGTGCTGTAGAACTCACAAAGAAAAACGCTGAGGTTAATTGTGTTGAAATTGATGTACGCCAGGGAAACCTGTATGATACAACACCAGAAAGATTTGATGTAATCTTACTTAACCCACCACAGACAGCAGGAAAAACCATCTGCTTTGCTATGATTGATCAAGCATCATCACACCTTTATAGTGGAGGATGTTTTTATGTAGTTGCACGACCATCTAAGGGTGGCAAAACCCTGTGCAAGCGTATGGAAGAGCGAATTGGATCTGTTTGTGTTGTAGGGAGAAAAGATGGATATGCTGTTTATTGCGCTATCCAAGGCTCAAATTTATAAGGACTAACCCCTAGCTAGTAGCTACGTGATTACCACATGAACAAGATTACCCTAAGTATACTACTCTTTGTTACTATTCTTCTTACTGCCTGTACACAGCGAGTCAGTCTCTCTGAACCAATTGAAGAACCTCCTTTACCAAACCATACCCAGAATAGATCAAACCTATCTAACTCCCAAAACCTCTCTAATCCATGTACAGGTGTTGTATGCGAATCAGATAAGATTTGTGTAAATGGAGTATGTAGTTGTGAACCTAACAAAAAGAATTGTAATAATTTATGTATTAATAAAAAAGATTGTTGCACAAACTTAGATTGTAACCAGAATGAAAATTGTATAAGCGGAACTTGTGTCTTTAGCTGCAAAAGTGTTATTTGCCCATCAAATAAGGTATGTGAAGAAGATTTCAAAGGATGCACATGCCCATCAAAGTATCGATTCTGCAATCTACAAAATAAATGTATCCCTAATGATCACTGTTGCACAGCATTTGATTGCGGCAGGGGCTCTGAAAATCGCTGCAGCGCCACTGTAACATCATCAGAAATATGTCTTTTTAGTTCAAACAAAAAATCTTGTAAATACTATGATGAAGGACGAAGCAAAACTGTTGAGACAGATAACAAGATTTATGATGTTCTGGTCATGAAATATAATTACACAACAAATGCACAAGTAGCAGTAGGAAATAACATTTATTCCATCACTCCTGGCAATAAAAAGGAAGTTGATAAAGAAATAGGAATGATTTTAAGCCCTATTAAAGAAACAGGAGGAGATTGTAATAAAAGAGATGTTGTAAGCTTTAACGAGCCAACAAATCTTACAAATTAATAAAGTAGATCTAATGCCTCTAACCCCATGACCAGTATTACTGCAATAATTCTTGTCCATAACATAGATGATCTTATTCGCTGCCTTACACCACTACACTTGATGGTTAACCAGATTATTTGTGTTAATCTAACAAATAAACAAGAGGTTGGTAATAGTGCTTATCAAGAAAAGTGTTTACTATTACCTGGTGACCTAAAAAACCCTTTATCAAGCCTTAATAACGCACTTGAGTGTGTAAGTTCTGAATGGATTATTTTCCTTAACAGCGATGAAGTTATATACCAACCAAAACTTACCAAACTCAAAACACTGCTTGCTACTACCACAACGCATGGATTTAGCATTTCTATTCACACATTTACAAATACTTACAACCTTAGTGGATGGAAACCATCACATGCTGTTGCAGGATACACTGGTTACACAAGCTATGATGGAATTAGGATCTGGAAACATAATAACTTATACAGATTTGTAGATTCGCCATACCCTAAAATAGAGATTACAGATCAGAACAGGAAAATAGAGATAAAACATATCAATGATGTCAAAATCTACAAGTATACTATAGAACCTCTTAACATTGAAATTCTTCGAGATCATTATATCCAAAAACCCTCTGATATTAAAATATCATATAACTATGCACTAACACTTATCCACCATAAACAATGGCAGGAAGCGCATCAGATTCTTACTCACCTCTCCAAATATCATGCACTATATCGCAACACACTCACAAACTTGGGTGTTTGCAAACTTAATATAGGAGACCTAAAAGGAGCAGCACAAACATTTCTTAGTGCATTAAAGGATAATCCTAAGGATCTTATGGCACTCAACAACCTTGCTGCAGTTTTCTTCATGAGTGGCAAATATCAGCGAGCAGAACAGATCTATCAACAAGCCCTAAGTATCGACAGAAAAGATCCACGACTCTTTAAAGCACTAATAGACACCTACATCAAACTTGGGAAAAAAGATGAAGCAAAAAGACTACTTAGCCTTGCACAGGAAATGCATCCAAACAACCCACTTCTAGACATACTTATATAATTAAAATTATAAAAAAATGGAAAATTATCCTTATTGGATAGAAAATTTTATGTACATGAAATAAAGATTAGATCACATGGATAATGACATACATCACATCCTTATTATGGCAGTTCTAGGCATTGTTGCAGTTTTTGGTTTAAGCATGTTTGCCTTATCTCCTAGTCTAAATGGAGCAGAGGTTGCCAGATCGACTAGAGTACCTAGAGGATATGTAGCACAAATAGAATATCGTTGCATTGCTACTGAATTTGATTCTCTTTATGGAGGATCTGAAATTTTATTTAAAAAACTTAAATGCCGTAATAACCAGTGCAGTGAAGTAACAGAAATAAATGCTCATGAACCAAATCGTCCTTCTTGGTATTCAGATCCAGAATGCAAATATTGTAGATATAAATGTATAGAATTAAATCTTGGTCGTTAAATGCACTTATTCCACCGGTGTCCTCACCTGTGGTTCGGACACCTGTTTTATTCGGGAGTCAAAAGTTCGCTTGTGAGCACCCCGAGTCCAGCAGAACAAGCATGCCATTGGTGTTGAGAGGCAGCAGTACTATCACCTGTGGTTGGTGCGAACTTTTGACAGATACTGCAAGATATTTTAACATCTAGATTATGCACACCTGCATCTGCATGTCTTATTAAAAGAACTCTTTGCAAAGATAAGATTCTTTTGCTTACAATTGTCCCTACATTTATCTTTGCAATAGATCTCACGATCATTTACAATATCACTATCTGTAATATTATACACAAAGATAGAATATCCAATTTTAGCAATTGGATCATGACTTTTTAACCAACGACTGCATCCTGCATCCAAATCAGTAAAACCATTCAACATATTTACTGAGATAGCAAGCAACCCAGTTTGTGGACCACACTTAAGTTCTTCATGAGTAATATTTCTATAATCCTTGTTATCTGTTCCAAAATAAGCAAGTTTTACTATAGGATTACCTTGCTCATGAAGATACTTACTAAGTGACTTAAGATCTTGACCCCAATCAAGATTTGAGTCCATAAGCACATTATAACCATTTTCTGGACCGACAAATTCATTAAAATAAGCAAGATAATTAGGATACGAAGCAAAAGCTGCATAAACATACCAGAGAATCAATATACTAAAGAACCCTTTTTTAAGGATTGTATTCCAATTAAGATTAACTACCTTAGATACCCAGATCATAAGAAAAGGATATGCTGGGAAAATATGACGAATACCAATATCAATCTTACCAACAGAAAAAGCAAGAATAAAAATAATGGCAGGAATCAACAAAAAGAGCTCATCAACTAATTGCAATCTATTCCTCTGCACGTATACAGAATACACCCCAATACTGAGCAGGATAAGCAATGCAATTGGTTCCTTAACCAAAAATGCAATAATAAAATACCACCACCAACCATTTTCACTATGCTCACCTAATAAGAATGCACGATGACCCAATTCTCCATGAAGCAATACCCTAAACAAACCAGTTATAAACATCGGCGAACCACCTACACCATAAACCAAAACAACAACAACAAGACCAATAGCCAGAATAACACCAATCCACACGCACAACTTCCAAAAACTTACCAATGTCCAAAACTTTTTATTTTCCCGTACACTATACTCATACGCTGCTGCTAATCCTATCAAAGTAGGAATAAGATAAAGGGAAGAAAATTTAGATGCAAGTGCAAGCCCTGCAGATATTCCTGCTGCATATAACCACTGTTTATACTTATGCTCACAAAACCTCCTAACATAATAACAGGTCATTAAAACAAAAACCATTAAACCAATATCTGTTGTTACCAAAGGAGCATGTGCAAGCATACTTGGAGAGACAGCAAATAAAAACGCTGCAAACACAGCTGCCTTATTTCCATATAATTCCTGCGACCACCAAAAAATATACAATAAACCAAGGAGTGCAACAAATACCATTGGAATGCGTGACCACCAAAGGATCTGATCAGCATTTTGATTCTGCACAAAGAAAAAATTTGATGCTAACTCCCATTCCTTATTATTCTTCCATGCACTATTAGCCATATCAAAAAAAGGACTTAACACTAATAAAGGAACTGATGCTATCAACTTGATAAGAGGAGGATGTTCAGTGTTTAACCTAAAATCAAAGGTTTTCCAATAAGAATATCCAGCAGTAATATGCACAATTTCATCATTGGTTAGCCCTTTTTGCGAAACTGCAGAGAGTGATATGACTACAAAAAATATACTAAATAATAACAAGGCAGCATATACTGATTTAGTTGTAACATCCACAAAAATCCCTCCAACGAATCCATAATACGTCCATAAGCATTCGAGGCACATCTCGAAATAACCTTACCTTTGAACCAACAGCATTTCTCCATTCTACAGGAACCTCCTTAACCACATAACCTTTTTTACGCGCAAGGAAAAGCACCTCTACATCAAAACCAAAACCGTTAGTATATTGCCTTCTAAAAATGGTATGAGCAGCCTTCTTTGTAAAAAGCTTAAACCCACATTGTGTGTCTTTAATGTGCAAGAGCAGAATCCACTCCACAATAATCGGAAACGCTTTACCTAAGGATTGACGTATATATGGCTGTTTTACTGTAATTTTTGAATCTTGTAGATTTCGTGAACCAATGACAATATCAGCAGATTCAGATAAGAACTTACTTAACTCTTCAATAGGTGTTGATAAATCAGCATCTGAGAATAGTATATGCGATTTTTTTGCAGTAAGCACTCCTGTGCGCACAGCAAAACCCTTACCCTTATTTTCACCATAGGAAATAATAGAAACTTTAGGATTATGTAATTTCATAACCACCTCTCTGGTTTTGTCTGTGCTGCCATCATCCACAACAATAATCTCATAATCAAATTGGTTTGATTTACAATATGAATCTATTCTATTCAATGTAGATATGATACGGGCTTCCTCATTATATGCAGGAATGACAATGGAAATACCTATCATTCGCGAGAATAACACCAGATGCTTTTTAAGGATTATCTATTAAGGATTTTGAAAAAGCCGGTTGCGACCTCTTTTTTTCAAAATCCTGTGGTGTGACATGACTGGCTTTAACGTGATTCTCCTTTTCTGGTGTAACACTTAAAAAGGCTTGCTCTTTTTACCTAGATATGACAACAATCTCATTATGTATGATTGCAAAGAATGAGGCAGATAGAATTGAAACTGCCATAGACTCTGTAAAATCCCTTGTTTCTGAGATCATTCTTGTTGATACAGGAAGTACTGATAACACCATGAATCTTGCAGCAAAAAAAGGAGCACAAATATTCCAGATTCCTTGGACAAATGACTTTTCATCAGCAAGGAACGAAGCAATCAAACATGCAACAGGAGATTGGATTCTTTATATTGATGCAGATGAAGTAATTTCACCACAAGATTTTGAGAAAATTAAACAACTCACAAACCACCAAACAATGATGGGCTGGATTCTTGACCAACGCAATTATACTGATAACACAACCTATTACAGCTGGCAACCATGCGATACATATCCTGAATGCCGAGCAAAAGGGTTCTTTATTTCTCCAATTACCAGACTTTTTCGCAATGACAAAAGAATCAGATTTATTAACAAAGTTCATGAAGAGATTGATACTGCAATCACATCTATTGGAGGAAGCATTGGATTAGGACATATCCCTATTCACCACTATGGCTATCTTAAAGGAGAGGATATTCTTAGCAAAAAACGTGATCTTTATCTTGAACTTGGAATCAAGGATATGCAAGAAAGACCTAATAATCCAAAAGGATACTATGAAGTTGGAAAAATTTACAAAACATTAGGACGATTTCCTCAAGCACTTCAGATGCTCACGCACGCAGCAAGCCTAGACCCTTTTTATAAACTTGTTTATACAAATCTTGGAGATGTTTTAGTAAAGTTAGGACAAGATGCTGATGCAATAAAAGCATATGACCGCGCAATACAACTCAAACCATACAATGAAAATGCATTTATTAACAAAGGGCTTATCTTTATCAAACGTCAAGATTATGCAACAGCAATTGAATGTTTTGAAGCAGCACTGCGCATCAACCCACATAATGCTGCAGCTCATACCAACATCGTTGCATCCCTTACTAGAACCAAAAACATCCAAAGACTTTTCTTTGCTGCTCGTCGTGCATACCGAAGCACAGAACTTGCTAATTTTAAGGCAGTACTTGCTTCACTTCACAAAAGATACCCTGCACAAATACATCTTGCAGAACTTATTGCAGACCACAAATATGGAGCAGCAGAACTATATCTCCAAGATATGATTTACAAAAAATCAGATGATATTTGGGCGCTTTCAAATTTGGCAGTTGTTTTTGAAAAACAAGGCAAGAATGATCGTGCACGAGAGATTATTGCAGAAGCACTTTTGTACGATTCCCCACAACAAGAAGAACTTCAAGCATATTTTCAAAAACTTTAGCCCTAAAAAAAGGCGACTGCCGGGGATCGAACCCGGTTCTCGGGATCCACAGTCCCGAATACTACCATTATACTACAGCCGCCATATCGACGGAGAAGATTAGCTTTATTTAAAAACCCTTTCCCAAAAATTGGTTCGCTGTGTAAACCAAAACGGCGCCATAAAACCACTAACATAAACAACACCAATAAGTACAGGCATATAAACATTTAACTGTATACCAATTATTGATGCCAAGATATATGCTAATCGAATAGAAATAATAATATTAATTAATGCTAGTGATGGCAATAATAATCCAGACATAAACTGTTTGACTCCTTCAATCTTGTTAATATCAAAAAGAATCAAATCATATAATGCACCAAAGGTTGCTGCAATAAGAAACACCATTGGATACAAGAAGATTTGCGGTGCAAAAACAATAAATGGAATAATCATAATAGAAATCACAAAATTACCAACTAAGATTGCAAAAAGCAGTGCCCAATACACAATACGGTCCATAAAACGAACAAGATCTGTCTTCTGTGATTGAGCTTCAGTCATGACTCGCAGTGCCTGTGCAATTTCATCAGGAGTCCAACCTTTTGATCTTAATTTTTCAATTAAATTTTCAACCATAATAAACCCCCCTAAGACGTGATGCGATAAGACTAAATGACTTTGAGGCTGGTGCTTCTGGATAAGCAAAAATAAGAGGATGATATACAGCTACAGCGTTTTCCATAAGCGGATCATCTGGAATTTCCCCTAGTACTGGAACTCCGATAAAGGCTGCACAACTCTTGAGATCTGTTGATGATTTTGTTCTATTAACCACTAACCCAAGAATCTCTTTTCCCATCTGTTTTGCGTGAAGTACTGATTTGAGTGCATCAGCTTGAGACACAAGATCAGGGGTTGTAACTACAATAACAGCATCTACACCCTTAAGAACTGCGTCTAATTGGGGACCAAACCCTGATGAAGTATCAACAAGGATCAACTCCCCTACCTCCTTGAGCTGAGTAAGAAGCATACCAAATTCTGTATAAGAAACACGAGTAATAGCATCATAGGAAATAGAACCTGGAATTACCCTAACCCCAGATGCGTGAATATACAAAGCTTCTTTGAGCTGGGATTTACAAGATAACACATCATGAATTGAGCGTGGTGGATGCATATAACCCAAATATAAAGATATATGCGGCGTGTGCAGATCTCCATCTACAATAACTACAGAACGACCAGCCTGGGTAAAGGAACATCCTAGATTGAGCGCTAATGTGGTTTTACCTACACCTCCTTTTGCTCCAATAATACCAATAAGTTTACTCATTCTGAACAGTTAGCTGCTCAACAAAGTTTAAAAACTCTTTGGCCTTATTAAAATAATCCTCAATAATATCAATTGATACTTCAATGTCTTTATCATCCAAATGTGCTGTCATAGTTACGTGCCTACGAAATTCTAATGACCGCTCAAAACTTGCTTTATCAATAGAACGTAGGAGCAGATATAGATTAAGATATGTCTTTATACGCTCATTATCAGGATGAGACGAATACTCTTTTTTGATAGCTTCTACTTGCAAACGCGGAATCTTAGGAATATTCTTTATATCTTTAAGACAGAGCATTGCCTGCATTGCAAAATCATACGTGTTAATCAAGCGTTCAACAATGGATTTGATAACATCAACAGTTCGCGTGTATTTTAACGAGACATACATAAGATGATCAGCACGTTTAAGCTCTTCTTTTGCATCTTCTAAAAACTCTTCCCACACCATTTAGAAATCCCCTATTAGAGCAAATGGTCTACTTATGGCTGTTAGTAATATCATTGTCTATAGTCTTTACTCCTCAAAGATAGTATATAAGGCTGGTATAAATAGGTTATGGGCTAAAAATTTTTTTAAGATTAAGAATAGCTTTTGCAAGATCATAATGAGCCTCTGTAATAGCATTGATTGCTACTGCTCTATCTACACCTGTTTGATCCATTACTGTTTCAATATCCTCCTTACTTAACTCAACCTCACGCCTTTGCTCGCTGATCGCGCCAGAGATTTGGAACATCTTTTGCCCCATCATATCAATAATAAGAACAGTAGGATTCTCAACAATAAGATCCTTATCCTCACAACGAATAATAACTTGTGTTGCTGGAATCTCATTTTGTGATATTCCCATTTTCTGCATCATCTGCTGCATTTGACGAGGATTTACTTTGGGCATCATAATCCAAACCACGCATTGCCAAAAGAGTGCAGTATCACAATAATAAGAACAATGATCAGTGTTAAGACAATCACACCACCTGGTGAAAACTCTATTTTGGATAGAGATGCCTCATTAAATCTTGTCAAACCAGCTGTACTTGATGGTAGTGTGATCCTATCTTGTGCCATACTCTTCCTCACCTTAAAAAAGATCCAGGGCGCATATAAGCTGCCTTTTGTCAGACCCAAAGAAAGATTATAACATCCTTCCGATGATCTGCCGAAGCATTCAACTAAGCGGCATGTGAAGAGCACGCAGACATGTTTTTATGAACTACTTGCATCTTGTTTGCCTTGCACACGATAGGGCTATCCGTTTCATCGCATCCATTATGCATCATTCTACAGGTTAACTCATCCCTGTTACCAAGGACTTCACTGCGTCATTCTCATCTGCATATGGCCGTGTCGTTTCGGTGATGTTGCCATCCATTACTGGATCCTATTGTTTGGATAGGTACCGCTTGTCTGCAGAATCTTTAGATTTGAACTAAAGATCCTGGATGTGGGCAGACTTTCCTCAGAGACACCAAACAATATGATGTTACCGTTGGCTTCGTCTGCACCCTGGATAAGACAGTAAGAGTTAGATCATATTTAAAGGTTTGGCATGAGAAAAGTGGTTGCCCCTTTTAAACCCCATTTTAAGCGTTTTTATAATCACTTTTTGTGTTTTCCCATGCAAGCGCAGTCCAACAATCATCGCCTTGAAAGAATTGGACTTCATTACAAAGCTTAAACCCTTGTTTTGAAACAAGTAATTTAGCTTGGGATGGATATTTTGTAAGAAGAGTTATTATTCCCCCTGGCTTAAGAATATATGCAGCTTGATGAGAAGACTTAGAAATCCATGCTTCAATCTTATTTAGCGAAGTAGCAGGAAAGTGGAGCATTGACATAACAAGATCAATACTTGATTTGTTGAATTTAGTATCAAGCCATTCTATATCGATTCTGGCAATAATTAGTGATTTGATTACCCCAGCAATTTTTGCATTTTTCTTAGTTGCCTCAACATGAACATTCTGAGTATCAATTGCCTGCAATTTAGGCTTGGCACTATTAATCTTTTTATCCCACAGCTCAAACTTTTTATTCCAATCAACACCTGACCAGGTCCATTGCGGAAAGAGAAACTTCTCCTTGCGAAAATAATGCGGTGAACGATTTGTTGCTATAAGAGCAGACTCTATAACAAGCAGACCAGCACCACATGAAATATCAAGACATGATTTCTTTGCATTAAATCCTGAAAATAAGGCAAAGGCTGCAGAGGTGGAAGCATTGAATGGATCTGATCCTGCAAATATCTTGTAATCTCTTTTAGTAAGCTCTTCTTTTGCAGTGTCAAGAGTGATAAAAATATCGCCTGGTGTAACAATAATTCGTATAAGAAGACCTGGATCCTTAAGCGAAACTGTTGCCTGTGTTTTAGTAAAAATTAATTCACCTGCAAGCTGCTCTATTTCTTGACTTGGATATATTTTATAATCAAGCTTGTCAGTGCGAACACAAAAGGTTACTCCATTTATAAAATAAGGCGAGAAATCTATATTCTTAATAAGATTTTCAAGAGCCTCTTCAAGATTACCGTGATGCCCTATATGACCTAAAAGTAGAAGTACTCTTTTAGCAACCTGAGATCGATACGCATACAATGCAATTGATACAAGATCAGATTCAAAAAGAATAATTCGATCCAACATACTTAGTTTTGTATGAAGAATCGCTTTTAATTCTTGAGCACAATATGCCTCAAGACCTTTATTACAGACTGCTATTGCTTTCATCAGAACCATTAGCCTTGCTCTTTGCAATCTTTGCAGCAGCAACAACCTCATCATTATTTTCAAGCTTCATCACTCTTACACCTTGGGTGTTTCTGCCAATACTTGATACTCCAGAAACTGGAATCCTAATAGCAATCCCCATCTTTGAGATAAACATGATTTCATCCTCATCATCCACAGACAGAACAGCTACAACTTCACCTGACTTATCAGTGACTTTCATATTAATTACACCAATGCCACCCCTATTAGTGCGATTATACTCTCCCATCTGTGTTTTCTTCCCAATTCCATTTCTTGAAATAGTAAGAAGATATTTTGCATTATCTGCAATTTCTACCCCAATAACTGCATCAGTTTGCCTTAGTTTAACACCCCTTACACCAATTGCAGTTCTTCCCATCTCTCGAACATTAGATTCGTGGAACCTGATCGCAAGACCTTTTTTTGTACCAACAATAATATCCTTATCTCCATTGGTAATTAGGGCATTAACTAAACGATCACCATCCTCGAGTTTCATTGCAACAATACCACCACGACGAGGATTTGAAAAATGGCTAAGCGATAATTTCTTGACTGTTCCATCCTGTGTTCCTAAAAAGACAAGCTGCTCATCACTAAATGTTTTGACTGGAAGCACTGCAGTTACCTTTTCAGCAGATTGCATTTCAACCAGGTTTACAATTGATGTACCCCGCGCTGTTCTGGATGCAGCTGGAATCTGATACACCTTTAACCAATGAACTTTACCTGTATCAGTAAAGACAAGCAACCAGGAATGCGTATTTGCTACAAAAAGATGATCTAAGAAGTCCTCTTCTGTTGCTTCAGCAGCAATGACCCCTCTCCCACCACGACGCTGCTGTTTATACGTATCAATAGGCAAGCGCTTAACATATCCTGAATGAGTAAATGTAACAACAACATCCTCAGGTTTTATAAGATCTTCAACCTCAAGATCGCCTTCGCTCTCAATTACCTGAGTTTTTCTAGCATCACCAAATCGCTGTGCCAAATCCACAACCTCAATACAGATAACATCAAGAATATTCTTGCGAGAAGAAAGCAGAATCTCTAACTCGCTGATTCTTATAGTAACATTTTTTTGCTCCTCACGAATCTTATCTTGTTCTAAACTTGTAATACGCTGCAATTTCATATCAAGAATGGATTGGGCTTGGATCTCACTTAACCTAAATTGTTCCATAAGATACTGAGCAGCTTGTTGCGGACTCTTTGCTGCCTTAATTATTTTTACCACGCTGTCGATATCATCTAATGCCACAATAAAACCGTTAAGGATGTGGAGACGTTCCTTTGCTTTTACAAGACCAAATTCAGAACGTTTTCTGACGATTGCCACACGATGCTCAATATGATAATCTAATAATTGGGGTAGGCTCAGTATTTTTGGCTGATTATCAACCAAAGCCAAATTGATAATACCAAAGGTTGTTTGCAACCGCGAATGCTTAAATAGCTGGTTGAGCACAACGTCAGGATTAGCACCATTTTTTAATTCGAAAACAATACGCATTCCATCACGATCTGATTCATCACGTATGTCAGTAATACCTTGCACTACCTTATCCCGAACCAGTACAGCGATATCTTCAATAAGCTGCGTCTTGTTTACTTGATAGGGTATTTCATCAACAATCAGATCCTGACGATTATTTTTAACTTCTTCAGCATGTGTTTTTGCTCGTAATAATAATTTACCTTTACCAGTATTGTATGCTTCTATAATTCCTGCTCTGCTACAGATAATTCCACCAGTAGGAAAATCTGGTGCAATAATGATATCCATCAACTCCTGTATCGTGTTATTCGGATTCTCAATTCGCTTTATGATAGCTGCACAAACCTCTTTGAGATTATGCGGCGGCATATTTGTAGCCATACCTACAGCAATACCTGATGAACCATTAACAAGAAGATTAGGAACCTTTGAAGGAAACACTGTTGGTTCCTTTGCTGACCCATCAAAATTAGGTGTAAACAAAACTGTTTCTTTATCAATATCTTCAATAAGTTCTTCAGCAAGAGCATGTAATTTTGCTTCAGTATATCTCATGGCAGCAGCTGCGTCGCCATCAATTGAACCAAAGTTTCCTTGACCAATAATAAGTGGATATCTCATTGAAAAGTCTTGAGCAAGACGAACTAAGGTATCATAAATCGCAGTATCACCATGCGGATGATACCTTGCCATACAATTACCTACAACATTGGCTGATTTCTTAGTTTGTTTATTATGCAACAAGCCTGTTTCAAACATAGTATACAAGACCCGACGATGAACAGGCTTGAGACCGTCACGCACATCAGGCAGAGCTCTACCTACAATCACACTCATTGAATAATTGAGATAAGAGACCTGCATCTCCTCTTCAATAAGACGTGCAACAACCCTGTTTTCTGACTGTGTTTGTGCCATGAGATTCGCGATAGACTACAAAGGCAGATGCTTTATAAGGATTGTGGGTTGATCTTATAGACGATAAAACAACACAAACAAGCGCATGTTTATTCCCCTGCTGATTTATCTGATATGCCTTTATCCACTCTCTTTTCATTGATTGCTTCTTCTTCAAAAGATTCTACCTTTGTCATTAGTTCATTCGCACGACGCTCAATAATCTGCGCAATCTCTTTTGATGGTTTCTCACCAAACAAAAGAGGTGCTTCCTGAGTTATTGAGGGATGTGTACTTTCTGTAGTAGATTCTATAGACTCTTCAAATTCTGGAGAAATTGTTTTGGCTTCTTGATCTTGTTTAACAGTTTTCTTCTTTCTTACTTTTCTCTCATACACTTGCATCTCACCTAAAAATTGTGGCTCTCCTTGTTCAGGCTTTGTTGTAGTTTGGACAACTTCAAGACCTGCAAGCTCTTCTTTAAAAATCTTTAATTGAGTTGTTCCAAGAGGTTCTTGTTTGTATGATTCAACCTCATCAACTATAACAAGAGGATGCACATGCCCTTTATTATCAATAAGTTCTATAACAGGAATATTTTCTATATGATCTTCAATTAGTTGTATCTCTTGTTGCACTGCTTGTTTGTGCTCTTCTTCATTTATCCTTGTTTGTGAGAGTGTTGATGCAATCTCTTTTCGAATTTGTGCTGCTTTAATCTCTTGTTGCTTGACAGCAGTTTCAAGTTCCTCGACAGAACGAAATCTTTCTTTGAGACGTTCTGCAGGCACATCAAAATACTCAAAGAATTTTCCTGCAAGACCTATCTCTTTTGTCCTGCCTTTCTTCTTTCGAATAATATAACCAAACTTTTCAAGCTCTAGAAGATGATCATAAGCCTTATTTGTTCGAATCTTAATAAGATCTGACTGCAACATTGGTGCTTTGTATGCAATCACAGCAAGGGTCTCCATCACTGTTTTTGTAAGCTCTGTTTGTATCATCATTTTGGAAACAACTGGCGCATACCTATCACGAACACTTAATTTCCAAGATTCACCATCTTGTAATAAAGTAAAGGCATGATCTCCAGATTCATATTCTCCTTGTAATTCTTTGAGAATAATCAGAAGATGTTCATGTTCGCGCATGCCAAGAAGCTTGGCAATGTCATCTAATCTAAGTTTTTTACCTGATGTGAATAGTATGGATTCTACTTTTTTTTTGAGTTCATTATCTATCATAATTACCATTTAAAACATAAGGTTATATTAAATACATTGTTTCTGTAATTGTTTCTTTAACTAACAGATGTATAAAGATTATCTTTAGGGATAATAAGATTCATTTCAACCATTCTATCAAGAAATGGCTCCAATTCGTTTGCTTTAATGCCTAAGATCGCTGAAAGCTCTTCTTTTGAATAAGGTTTTTGGTGCAGAAGATGTACAATGATATTACGGAACAAAGCCACTGCATTTCTATCAATTAAATCTGTCTTTGCATGCAATTCCTTGATAACCATATCAAGTTCATGCAAATGCCCTTGTAAATCTGTAAGTGCAGCTGTGAGATTTGCAGCTTCAATAGTAACTGACTCTGGTTCGATTATTTCAACAGATGAGGGCAATGAGTCTATACAAAAATTGATTAAGTCAGTTATCGAATCAAATTCGATTTCTAGTTCTACAAAAACAGAGAAAAAAAGACCTTGTTCTTTTGCATCAGCATATTCCTCATGCAAGATCTTGAGCTTTTCTTGCTTGAGCTTATTTACATAATTGTGCAGTGTCTCTTCTATATGCTCTTTAGGTTTTCCTAGCATCTCAATAATAGAACGTGTTATCAGAGCCATAACATTGATTGGTGGTAGCTTATTTTAAAGGTATCTGAATCTTATGATCTTTTGTGACCCTTTTTTAGTGGTAAATAAGATTTAAAAGGTGTTCTTGCTGAAGATATACTACATTTGGGGTGATGTTGTGGGAATATTAAACTTATTCAAGAAGGAAAAGTCTGCATCAGAACTACCACCTCCTCCACCACCACTTAGGTTTGAGGAGATCTCTTCTGAACTCAAGATACCAGCATCTTTAGAACAACAACCAGAAATCCCAACAATCACTGCTGCAGATCTTCAAACACCATCACCAAGCACGCCAACACTCCGAGAACAACCAATTGAAACATCTAAACATGTGGCTGATAGAACAATCCAGGTTCAAGAAGAACTTGTACCACGCCCACCAGTCACAACACCTGTCTTTGTCAGTGCTCATGACTATAACCTTATTCTTAGCAGTATTCAAGCTATGCGCACTACACTAGCTGATAGCGAAAACACCATTATCAGACTTGGAGAAATTAAAACAGCACAAGATCGTATTTTTTCAGATTGGAAAATCCAATTATCAGACATGGAAAAAAAACTCAATTACATCGACACAGTTATATTTAGCGGAGAGTGAATCTATGGATAAAGCAATGCCTGTTTTTGTGAAAATTGAGGATTGCACAGATATTGTTGACATCCTTAATCTTACCAAAGACAAAATTAAACGAGCACACCAGATTTTAGAACGTATCAACGACCTCAAAAACCAGGAAGATGCTGCTGTTGCATCATGGAAAAGAGATCTTGAAGCTGTAGAAGAGAGAATCAAACTTATTGACAAAAAACTCTTTGAAGAATAATGGCACAGGAACAAAACCCACTCTATGTAGGTGTACCTAATCCATCACTTATTAGAAGAGAAATTCTTCTCTCAATCAAAGAGATTATTGGATCACTTAAATCATATGACCAGATTGGATTACTACGCCAAGAAAAACATGAACTTACTAATGAATACAAACGCATAGCAGAAGAGATCATTGTTCTTAACAAACGCCTTAAAAATGCTATGCCAAAAGCCCCACTTAAAGCAGCTCCTGCAACACAGGTAAAAAAAATCATTGAAGATCGAAGAGCAACTGCACAACAAAAAACAGAACCTGATAAAGTCACAGTGCTTGAAACAGAACTTGCAAAGATTGAGGCTGAACTCAAAGGATTAGAGTAAACATTATTTAAATAGCACTATTCTAACTGTAACGATGCTGTTTTTTATGAGTGTATTTTTACACACACAATCTCTAGTTTTATAAATCCATATCCATACTTCAACACCAGAAATAAAAAATCCCAACCTGGGCAGAGCCCAGGGGTATTTTTTAATCTCAAATGGGTAAATATATCCTATGCAGAGCATATGGGGTATGAACCCATTTGAGAAACCATGCAAGGATTCCGGAGTGGTCAAACGGGGCAGCCTCAAGAGCTGTTCGCTTAGTGCGTTCGCAGGTTCGAATCCTGCTCCTTGCACTAAACCTATTGAATAAGTTACACTTAGAGGGTTTAATGAGTGATTTAACCACCTCATCTCTAGAATATAACTGAGTAAGATTCCCATTTGTTGGAACAAAAGAGATTTGGAAGATATTTTTAACGCAAACCTATTTTTGGGATGGAATACCTTGTAATTCCTTGTTATTTCCCTGTTGGAAGAGGAAATCCTGGAAAGGTAATTGAAATATTAAACTATATTAGGACCACATATTTATCACATACTTATCGTTGATTCAAAGATCATATACGTCTTTCTTTTATTCTTACAACCCTAAATATATTAGAGAATGCAGAACCTAGATATTCAAAACATGGATTTTTTGCTAAATGATGATAAACAATATCTGACGTATCAAGCACATTATTTGGAAGTGGCCTATTAATCTTAGCCACCTTCTGCTTTCTTGATAGGAAATAATCTAAGATATATTGACTAAAAAAGTTGTATAAACCATCTCTCTCTAAATTATTTTTCTCAGGAAGAACCTGTATATGACTGCTGTCAAGTGCAAGGATACCAATATGCTTATCCCACAACACAAGATCACCTTCTCTTACCCCCTCCTGCCCAAATCTAATAATTCGGTTGTTTACATCAAGATACTCCCCTGTTATCCTCTGTTGACGAATTGATGCAATAAGGAAGGTGTTGCCTCTTGCCGGATCAAAGAACCCTGTTCCATCATATCCAATTTTTATTCCTCTTTTTCGCAATGCAGCGCTAACCATATCTGCACAGTCTGCAGAATAAAAATTCTCACTCTGATGATTGCTACATTCTTTACAGAGTTTTTCATCTTTTCCGTGTTTAACATCATGAACAGGACTTGCAGAACCGTAACAATAAGGCACATTTCCCCATAATGTTGCTGCGTTTATCAAAGGATGCATATTTGTTATTGCACTTGATATTCTGAAAACATTATCATAACCCGTTGTTGGATGCATATCATCTGCACCAGCTGTCTTGACACATCTCCTCCCATCATTAAATTCTACCTTATACCTCATTGTTCCAAATCCTTGTTGGATCTCTCTTGGCACAAGAGAGGGAATAACAGAAAGATAGATGTTTGTAGGATTTGAATCTGCCTGGTATTCAGATGCTCTTGAACGACAGATGGTTTCTGTAAAAGGCATGTTCACAAAACCCTTGAATTCTCTACTTGAACCAGTATTACTAAAATTGTATGATCTTGGTTCTACTTTGTACCATGTAAGACATTCTTCAAGCATTGAATCCCATGGAAGATTTTCATCATTAGCTGAGACACCACCTTCCTGTGCCATCAGAGAAAATATATCATTATCAGCGATAATCAATTCCCCTGAACCAGTTCTTGCTCTGAGAACAGCATACATTGTCACAGGATCTGTAATCTGTGAAAGAATAGGGGGTTTTAACAATTTTGTTTTATTTTTGCTAGCTGCAATAATCCTGATTTCAAGAGGAGTGAATGATCTATCACTATTTTTATCAATGGAATATATTATACTGTCTTTAATAACAGGTTTTCTATACTCTTTCTTATCAACCAATCTATCCTGAATACCACATCCTGCAACAGCAAGAATCAATGCATAGAATATTTGTTTCATGTTATCAGTCTTTTACTGCTGTTTCTACTCCACCAATATAATTAAGGGTCTTGCATCCCTGACGTGCCATCAAATTAACAGTATCCTCTAAAACACGCATTTTTGCTTCCTGATTAGGATAAGATCTTTCAAAGCCACTCTTTGCCCTGTCACGCAAGGATGACCCATCCTCAAATTTAGGAATGTCTGAACCTTCCTCTGGAGTAGATATCTTTATTCCAGGAAAAAGATTTGTGCCTGTAAAGCCATAACATGTCGTCATGATTTGAGCCAAACCAAATGCGCTAGTATCACTACATACAACTGAAAAGGATTGATCTGTTTTGTGATTGAGAACAAATGCCTTGCTTGGATCAATATCTTGATGATTGTTACTACCCTCAACAACCCTTCCTTTGATGCATACATAACCTACTGTATTATCCTCAGATCCCCAATTCAATACAAAAGGGTATGGGTTTCTATAGATCATTTTTTCAGGAATTTGATTATGATTATCATCAAATAATTCAATATGGACAACTGGATTCGGAAGATTGTATCTATCTTCATTTTCCTCTCTTTCTGTGTTATACGGATCACGCCTTCCTGTGTACGTGGTCTTTCTTTTATCCACATGCTGGCTTGTTGTTATGCGCTCTCTTCCAAAAAGAGACCAGATCAATACATCTTTCTCTTCAAACCCCTTATTAGGAATATGCACCACATACTGCCTATCATTATGATAGAACTCCTTTACCCTGTACACCTCTCCAACATTTCCTTGTGAACAACCTGAAAGTGATGCTACAGCAAACAATAAATACTGCAACATCTTTGAGCAAGGTGACTTTTTGGGAAACATTTATCATACAAATATGTCTTGCCTTTTAAATGTTGCTTATTTTGTAACTTGATAGTAGTTATATTTAATTGTTAGAAGTTGTGTGTGTTGTTTTGACAACATTTAAAACTTCCTGAAACTACAATTTTAAATATGAAAGGGCAGATTTCTATCTATCTTATCTTTGGAACATGCTTTATCATTATTTTGATGCTTATTTTTTATACAGAATCTCCTATAACAAGAAAGATTCTGAACACAGATCCTGACACATCCACTGAAGTTTACACATTCCTTGATACATGCTTTGAATATGCAGCATCTGAAACAATTGCTTTTGTTGGATGGTAAGGAGGATTTTATGATGGAATCCCTATGGATGGCCTTGAACTGTCCACCCTAACCTTACCTGTTTATTGGAGAAATAGAGCATTTCTACCAAGCATAGACCTTATAGCAGATGAGATACGACGTGGTATTATTAATACAGTTCCACGATGTGTAGATGCTGTACAAGAGACATTTCCAGATAAATACCTTATTGCAAATGTAGGCAAACCTGCAGCAGAGGTTATGATAACAGACCCTGATGTCATTATTATGCTCTCATATCCCATCTCAATCAAGAGCCAAGGAAAAGAAGAGCGAATCTCGTCTTTTGACATTAGAATAAGATCTCACTTACAAAAGTTCCTATCAATAGCATCAAAAATCGTAGACAAATATGACACAATGCCTGGTTATCTCTGCCTAAGCTGTCTTGACGATCTTGCAGACAATCTTACCAGGATTACCACAACACCTTATCTCTCAGACGAAGGAAGTTACTATTACCTTATCTCAATCCAGGATCTCAGTACTACATACAATAACTCCTTAAGATTTGCCATAGCAATACCAGAAGAGGTTGGCAATATATGAAACAAGGTAGCTTTGTCACAATTTTAGTGATTATCCTCCTCCTTAGAATAGTCCAGGCACAAGAAGAATCTATCGAGCTTAATCTGAATGAAATTGATTATACCAATGAAAATCATAGAGAAGCTTTAAAGAAATTCTTTGCAAAAGACCCACAACATATGAATGAACATAATGACATATTTATCAAGATGCTTAACGAAGAAGGTGTCAAAATATCCCAATCAGGCAATGCACAGTTTGACTTTAGATTCGATACACGGGGATGGATCACATCAGATAAATATCGTATTAACATCTATGATACAAAACACCTCTTTTCTTTTAAAATAGACGAATCAGGACACCTCCACATTATAGATAATAATAACAATCCCCATTCGTTTTCTGGAGAATTGATATCTACTAGTTCTGGATTTGAACTTTTTGCAGATGAAAATAAAGAAACATCAATTGACGGAGTTCTGATACGTGGAACAGAATTATCTTTTGAGAATGGGAAAATCTATGGAATATTTACTTCCATCAATGGAGTGACTTTTGATAAACCAACAGAAGCTCATTATGATAGAACAGAAAATGTCTTACTTGTCAGCGACACAACAATTTCAAAGATTGATAGAGATATCACTATCAAAGGGGAGAGGATAAATCTTCCAAAAGGAGATATCCTCAACAAGGGATCAATTCGATTTACACAAGGAATTCCCACACTACTTGACCCATACTCTGATGCATTGGTAAGTTATTGGCATCACACAACAACAGATAATCCACTTTATATTAGATATATCTCTAATAATCAGATAATGGCTTCTGTGCAAAGAGAAAAAGAAATATTAGAACCGCTGTTACTCCAGTACACAAAGGCAAAAAAAAATAGAGAACAAGCTTCACAAATGATAACACAAGCTAAAGAGAAAGAACAGGAAATGGAAAGAGAGCTTAATCCAGCTAAGGAATCAGATCTTAAAATAGAAGCGAGAGATTTGTTGGAGAAAGCTTCAAGGTTAAGGGATAATGAGTTTTTCCTTCGTGATAAGATTGCAGAAATTCAGAGAAGATATAGATCAGAAAGGAATGAAATATACCACTCATTTATCTCACAACAACACCTACCTGTACATGCAAACTATTTCATGCAGGGTTCTGACATTGTTATCGCCTCTGGAACAGGTTTTACATCAGAACTTAAACAAAGAAATTTAGTATTTTCTGGATTTAAAGATATGCACCAATTATCACCTGATCGTCCTGAAGAAAACATTCCTACAAGATTATCTATTAATCTTGAAGGAGGAAAAGTCATACTTGAACCTGGGTCAGAAGAAGGAACACCCCAAACAATACATGCTACAGCAGAAGGTAGATTGAGGATAAAAAATGGTAATTGGGAAACTGTGACCAATGGTAAAGAGATTCTGCTCACTCCTTTCAAAACCCCATCTTTGCTTTCTAAGATATTTGGAACTCTTCCAACATACGCTGGCACAGACATGATGCTTGACTACAAAACAGATGATGGAAAAACCAGAAAATATGAATATAATACAAATATATTCTATGACTCTAGAATTCCTGCTGAGAAAATCTCAGAACTACGTTCTCAAATAGCACAGAAAACAGAGCTTGTACAACAAAAAAGAGCCCAGATTTCACATATGACTTCTACTGACCGTCAATTATCCTCTTATCTAACAAATTATGAACAACAACTCAGTATATTAAAGGATCTTAAAAAATCAAAAGAAAAAGCAGAAAAGGAATTAGAGAGAGCAAGAAGTGTCTTGACTCAAACATCAGAAAACAATCGTCAAATTCAACAAAGAGAAACCACTTTTCGAAAAAAAGTTGAAGATTTAGACCAACAAATAAGAATAACAGAAAATCAAATTGGGAATTTGAAACAGCAACACCCAGCTGTACGATTGAGAAGTGAATTAGAAATTCTTGAGAATGAAATAAACAATGCTGGAGAGCTGCTTATGTTAGATGCAGGCCAGAACGTAGTAGGATATTTCGGAGAAAGAATAACAACACCACAGGGAACAAATGCCTTTGCAAATTATATAGAAAACCTTGGTCTTCACAGGGTTCCAGGAGTCAAAACGCAACCATATGAAACAGCATTACAAATACATTCATCTGAACTCTCAAACACTGTAAGCGGAAGAAGGTTTGATATCCCACTTTACAACCCTGGAGAGGGAACACAATACAATATCGGAGGATTTGATAATAATGCCTATACTATTATTTCAGGAAGTGAAACCTGTTCAGATGTTCAGATAAGATGTTATACTGAGTTCCAAAAATCAGAGATAAAAAAAGGAGGAAGAGATAAGATAGCACTTCCAGGATACAAACCTACCTGGACACCAAACTCTGAAGAGGATTTCACAGAATATTTAAGAGGAACTTATGCGTCTTTTGCAACAGGCTCTCTGTGGAAGATGTCATCCCGAGATCTTCCACTTATCAAAAATGCAGAGGATATTCAATCTGGAGATGTCATACTAAAAAAGCCTAATAAACAAGGATATGGCCATACAGAAGGTGTTTTGGGAGTCATTGAGATTAATGGAAAAAGATTTGTTGATAGATTTGCAGGCTCAGATCCTGCCATTGTACCCAGAAGATATACCAACCTTATCAGCACTGCAAAACTAAACCAAGGCATTAGGAATGGTGAATATCAAATACGAAGATGGTTTCCAAACACAAAACAAGCTGAAAAGGAAGAATTGGCATCACAATCCCAAACAGAGCATATTAATCTTCCAGTTTTGACACCTTATTTAGGTGTAGTTACAACACAAGGTGGTAGACTGAATGTGAGAAGTTCAGCTAAGATAGGGAACAATAGAATTGGCGCATTGAACCGTGATACACAAGTTTCTATTGTAGGTGAATCTGGAGATTGGTATCAAATACGATATGGAAGTGACACAGCTTTTGTAAACAAACAATATGTTAAAATTGCTTAACCACATCTTACTATCATTATTCCCATTCTCATTACCACCGATATTATCTGAGAATGATTTTTTCTTTGAACGATAGGATTATTAAGCTGACTTTTCAACAGTATTCTATGGGAATTGAAGTGCGTGCAATTGGAGGATATGGTGAAATTGGCAAAAATATGACTGCTATTAAGATTGATAATGATGTAATCATTATTGATATGGGGATTCATCTTCCCAACTATATCAATATTACTGAAGAAGAGGATCTTGTTAAAATCTCTACTCAACAACTTATTAATGCCCAAGCAATACCAGATGACTCAATTATTGCTGATTGGAAGAATCAGGTACGCGCGATTATTCCTTCTCATGCACATCTTGACCATATTGGAGCTATTCCATACCTTGCTGCTAAATACAATGCACCAATTATAGCATCACCATTCACACTAGAAGTCATAAAACGCATATTATCTGACGAACATATTCATCTTCCTAATGAATTGATTGTAACTGATATGAATAAACTTATTCAACTCACAACTACTCTTGCAATACAATTAATAGAAATCACACATTCAACCCCACACTCATGCCTTGTTGTACTTCACACACCATACGGCGCAATTGTATATGCAAATGATTTCAAACTTGATAATACACCTATCATAGGCAAAAAACCACCATATCAACTACTTGAATCTATTGGAAACAAAGGCGTTGCTTTACTTATTTCAGAATGCCTTTATGCACCATTAGAAGGAAAAACGCCATCAGAAAGTGTAGCACGACAAATGCTACAAGAAGTTATGCTTTCTGTAAATAGTAAAGGCAAGGCAATCATTGTTACCACATTCTCAAGCCATATTGCCAGACTTAAATCAATTGTGGAATTTTCACGAAAACTTAATCGCAAGGTTGTTTTTCTTGGACGCTCACTTTCAAAATATGTGGAAGCTGCAATAGCCTGCGGACTTATACATTTTGATACTGTTGAAATTGTCAAATATCCAAAACATGTTGCACAAATTCTTACTAAAATTAATAAAAAACGAGACAAATACGTCATTGTTGCTACTGGCCACCAAGGAGAACCAAAATCTGTACTACACAGAATGACACATGGAGTGTTACCATTCACTTTTAAAACAGAAGACCACATCATCTTTTCTTGCAAAGTAATCCCAACACAAATTAATGAACAAAATAGAGCTGAACTTGAAGCAGATCTTAAAAAATTTGGTGTACGCATTTTTAAGGATGTTCATGTATCAGGACATGCAAGCAAAGAGGATCTTCGCGACCTTCTCAAATACCTCAAACCACAACACCTAATCCCTTCACATGGAGGACATATCATGATGGATTCATTCCACAAACTTAGTGACGAACTAGGATACCATATAGACCAAACAATACACCCAATGAATAATGGAGAAACACTACGCCTCACCTGAACGTACTTGTTAGACCCCCATCGATTGCAGAGGCGCTGGCTTGTTTTTGCACTCGCAAACACACAACGCCGCTCGCACTTCACAGAACTATTCAAAGAAACCCTTGTATCTGGAACCTCCTTAGGTTTGCGTAGAAATTCATAATAGTGCTCGCATCTTGGCACAATCGAGTCCTTCGGCTTTCGCTGTGCACAAGGTAGAAATGCGACATTGTTGCGTTCCACGCCAGCGCCTCTGCATAACACCAGACTTAACAAGTACACCTGAACGAAGATTTTAAATAATAACTAATAATCCCGCGGTATAAGCATGAAACTTACACTTATTGATCCAGCATATCTTAAAGATAGCATAGCAGTTATCTCAGAACTTGTTAATGAAGCACGCTTTAAAATCACGAAAAATAGCATTGAACTTGTTGCTATGGATCCTGCCAATGTTGCCATGGTTGTATTTAAACTTCTTGCATCCTGCTTCTCTGAATACACACTTGAAAAGGATACTGAAATCTGCATTGATCTTAATAATCTTAAACAAATTCTGCGCAGGGTAAAACCAAGCGACCAACTTACACTCTCCTTAGAAGAGGATAACATGCTTCACATCATTCTCGCATCAAGCTCAACACGAACATTCTCTGTACCAATCATTGAAATGGATAAAAGAGAACAACGTGTGCCACAACTTGATCTTCCTGTTAGTATCAAAATGCTATGCAACACACTTAATGATGCTATCGAGGATGTTGGAATAGTAGCTGAAAGCGTTGCCTTTACTGCACATCCAGACAAACTAGTTATTCGCGCTGAAGGAGACCTATCCAAAGCAAATGTTGATATTCCTGCATCAAAAGATACAATCATTACTACATCACATGAAAGATTACGTGCCAGATATTCTATTGAATACCTCAAAAAAATGATGAACGGCAGCAAACTTGCTGAAACAGTCGAAATCAGTTTTAACCAAGATTACCCTCTTAGACTTGATTATAAGGTTGTTGACCGTGTATTACTTGCATTTATTCTCGCACCAAGAGTAGAAGATGACTAAATAACCTACCATGCCACATTATATTACTATCACAATAAGTATACTACTCATATTTATAGCAGCATGTACATCTGAACAAGCAGCAACTAAATCAGAACCAACGATTCTATTAGGGAATCTACAAGATTCTAAAACTATTTTAACATTTCCCACACCTTCTTGTGATAATCTCACAGAATCACAAAAACAGCTATGCTTGTTTGAACAGGTTGTCAATAACACAATTCAAACCAATACTTGTATTGAAAAAAACAACCTTTGCCAAAGAAATAGAAACTATGCCTCATGCATTCAGGACAACCAAGGATTTGGATGTCATGAATCAAAACAGACAGACACTCATACCTGCAACCTGATAAGCAACACCAGTATTAGTGATCATTGCAAGATTTATTTATCATTTACTTATGATGATATTACCCAATGTAATTCTATACAGAATCCTGAACTCAAAGACATTTGCCTTTATGGATTTCTTGATAGGACCATTGACTGTATTGCCACAAATTATCCATGCAGAACAACACACAAGATGAACACTAAGGATTGTGCATTTTCAAATTATTCTCTTCAAAGCATATGCCAAGGTATTACAACAAATGATAGTACACGCTGTTACCAAACCGATCTTCCTGGTGCCTGTGACCTTATATTTGCTCCAACAATATCCTATACAACAGAAGAACACACATATTCTTGGATCCTACGCAGACCAGATCTTGATCAAGCATTTTCCTGGATTACCAAACACACACTGCCAAACGATGTATTTATCACCAATTGGGAACTTGGACACATAATCCGCGCCACAACTAAAAGAAATGTTGTTGCAACAACAGTCCCTATAAATATTCAACCAGATGATGCAGATAATAAAACAGTGTTTTCATTAGGTGACTATACTATCCAAGATAAACCATACTGGGATGAAGAAAGATATGGACCACAATCATCTCAACACACAGGAACACTTATTGCTAGTTTTTTTACTACATCTGATCCAAACACTGCTGCACAGACTCTCCTAGAAAAAAATGTATCATACGTACTTGTAACAATAAGCGATATCCACACTATACCTCTTTATGAACTACTTGCCCAAACCTCTGAAGACCCACTGCTTAATCAGATGAACACATTACGTACTATTAAAGGATTTGAACTAGTTTATCATGACGACACAACTGCTATATACAAGGTTAAAGATAAACAAGAGAATGATACCTAGAACTTACGAAACACAGATATATCACTATCCCTAATCATTTCTCATATGATACACAGTATTCTCAAAGCACCAATCAAAGGAAAACGAGTTCTTGTTCGCACAGATTTTAATGTCCCTATACAAAACCAACACATCCTAAACAATTCACGCATAAGAGCTGCACTACCAACACTCAAATACATTCTTTCTAAAAAACCAAAACAACTTATTATAATGAGCCACCTTGGCAGACCAGATGGAAAAATAAGAAACAACCTACGGATGAAACCCATTGCAACACAACTCACAAGACTCCTTCACCAAAAAGTTTATGCTGCACCCAGTTGCATTGGAATCAAGATTAGTACAAAACCAGTAGTGTTACTTGAAAATCTTAGATTCTACCCAGAAGAAGAACAAAATAATAAACAATTTGCAAAACAACTTGCATCACTTGCAGATATATATGTCAACGACGCCTTTGGCAGTTGCCATAGACCACATGCAAGCATCTATGCAATCACTAAATACATACCAAGCTTTGCAGGACTTCTTCTTAAAAAAGAAATGGATAACCTCTCTATTGCAATTCATCCAAAAAAACCATACCTTGCCATCATTGGCGGTGGAAAGCCAGACAAAATTTCTTTGCTCAAAGGACTTTTAAATAAGGCTGACTGGATATTTGTTGGAGGAATACTTGGAAACATACTTCTTGCAGCACGCGGTAAACAAATAGGATCATCTACAATAGATCTACAAGCAATCTCTCTTGCTAAACATTTTGCACACGACCAACGCATTATTCTCCCTATTGATGCTGTAGTTGCTACAAATATAAATGCAATACCAAGAACATGTTATATCAATGAGATTAAACCAAAAGAAAAAATCCTTGATATTGGACCAGCAACTGTTTCTTTACTAAAAAAGATAATTAAAAAAACAAAAACCATTCTCTGGGCAGGACCTCTTGGAGCATATGAACACAAAGCATTTCTTACTGGAACACAAAGAATTGCACAAGCACTTGCACAATCACCTGCAACAACTATTGTGGGAGGAGGAGATTCTGCAACAATATTATACAAACTAGGACTTGAGAATAACATCACATACATCTCAACAGGAGGCGGCGCAAGTATTGAATACTTAGAGGGGAAAAAACTCCCTGGAATCACTGCACTACAAAGATGAAACCACAACAAAAATCAAAAGAACGTGCTATTGCACGAGAACGAATCCATACATTATTTGAAGAAGCAGCAGTGATATCATCAAATAGAATTGATCTTGCCAATAGATATGTTCAACTTGCACGCAACATTTCCACACGATTCAATGTACGTATTCCAGCACTATACAAACGAAGATTTTGCAAACATTGCTATCACTATCTTATTAGCGGGATTAATGCAAGAATCAGAACCAGAAAAGGAACAGTTATTATAACATGCTTTTCCTGCAAAAAATACACACGAATAAAAAATTAGAACCGCAACAGATCTGCTCACATTTAGGGAGCATAATTCTTATTTTTTAAACCCGAAATTGGTAAATATATCCAATGCAGAACATAAGCAATCACCGAAGATTATCGGCTTGATGATTTTGCCTTAACAGTTTTTGAACTGTTAACTGGTGATGAAGTTAATACACTTGAGGCATTTACTGACGGATGCGTAAACACATTCTTAACATATTGATGCTGCAACATAAGAGCATACAAGAATAGTATAATTATCACTAATTCAAAGAATCCATTAATCTGCCGTCCTATTTGCACTCCACCAACAGCACGTAACACAGTAAGTGCCTCTTCTATTACAAAAGTAATAACAGCACCAAATAAATACACCCATGGCGCAATATACACATTCTCATTCTCCTGCGCTGTCCTAAATAATTCAATAAAAAGATATACTACCACAATAACAAAGCCAAGATTATAATACGGTGCTGTCATTCCTAGAGCAACGCCAATATCACTCATGATACCACCCTTTGTTAATATTAATTTGATTTGATAATGCAACAATAAGAAGCGCTAATACAAAGGTTGGAATAACATGCGTAAGCCAAGGAGAATCAGAAAAATACCAAGACACACCAAAGGTTCGCAGAGCCCCAACAACTTCCTCAACTGCAAAGAGCACTAGTGACCAGATTAAAAACTTCCAACCACGTAACAAAGGTTGTCTGCGCGCGAGACGAAACATAGAAATAGCAATAAGACCAGCAATAATTGATAAAAAGACTGCAGAAAGTTGCCCAATACCATATGCCCAATCATACAATGTTAATACCATACCTGAATCCCCTATAATTACATATTTAAATGTTCCCATGATTTTTGCTTTCGCAAAACCCAAAATAAAGCCCATATCTTAACGCAGTTGCGAAAAGATTTATATAGAGCACTAGGCAGAGATTAGAGATGGTGCGCGAATCTGTTTTTGGAGGAATTATTGATTTTTTTATTAAAATAGGAATATATGATGTCGTGCTTCCATTCCTCCTTGTTTTTACCATTGTTTTTGCTATCCTTGAAAAAACTAGGATTCTTGGAACAGTAAGTGTCAAAGGAGAAAAATATCCTAACAAAAACCTTAACAGTATGACTGCATTTGTTATCTCATTCTTAGTTATTGCATCTGCACAACTTGTTGAGATTATTACAACAGTATCCTCACAAGTAGTTATCCTGCTTATGCTCTCAATTTTGTTCCTACTTCTTATTGGCAGCTTTTACAAAGAAGGAGAAGACGTTGCACTCCAAGGAGGCTGGCGCACAGCATTTGTATGGATTATGTTTATTGGAGTTGTTCTTATTTTCCTCAACGCCATCAAATTTGAAGGCACACGGGAAAGCTGGCTTGAGTACGGACTAGACTATCTTGCAAAACAGTGGTCAAGTACAGCTGTTGCATCACTAATCCTTATTATTGGTATTATTCTTTTCATGCGCTGGATCACTGAAGAACCTGCACCAAAATCTGAAGAAAAAAAGGCTTAAAAACTCATGTTAAAAATGGTTGCATGAGTATCACAGTCAGTATACCAATAAGGATTCCAACAGCAACTTCAGCAGGACGATGACCAATATGAAACATCTCATCAACAAGAGTATGATTTGAGTTACGAATAAACATGGCACGAACAAATAAAACATCATAAATAATCAAGATAGCAAAAACTAATGAAATATAAAAAAGAGTTGAATAAAATCCTTGATCAAATCCTGTTGCCACAGAAACTGCGCTTACTAAGGCTGCATGTGCTGAAGGCATACCAGCTTGAAACAGAGCAGCACGAAGATAAAACTTGCGTCTTACAATACTTGCTGCAATAATCTTTCCTACAACCTGTGCTAAGAACCACGCAAAAAAAACAGAGATAAGAAAAGCGTTCATTTACTCAGCTTCCGATTCTCCTGAATAATTAGGAACTGCAGCCTTACTAATTATAAAGATATCTCCTATACTCTTTACAAGCTGATGCGGCACAATCACTCCTTTTGCAGAACCTAGATATTTGATAAGCATAGAATTCTTTGTTGCCCTAACACGCCAGCCTGACACTTTGGTTTGTGTAAGAAGTGCTTCTTCAACATCACCAAAATATTCCCCTGCATCTGTAAATACTTTCATATCATAACATTCAGAAACTTTTTTGAGTTTAAGCATGAGTACATTCCTCCACAGATTTGACTACATAGCATATCTATATAAATCTTGTTGTAAACCAAAGGGTAGTTAAATCATGAACTACCCAAATATTACCATTCTTGGTACATCCCATATTGCTAAAGAAAGTATCCATACTATTCAAAAAAGCATAGAAAAGAATAAACCTGATATTATAGGTCTTGAACTTGACAGCAACCGATTTCATGCACTTCTGAACCCGACTAAGCATAAAATTAGATTATCTGATATACGCACTGTAGGCATCAAAGGGTATCTTTTTGCACGAATTGGCGCATGGGCAGAGGAAAAAATGGGAAAGAGCATTGGGGTAAACCCTGGCTTAGAAATGAAGTATGCAATTGAACTTGCACACAAATATCATATTCCTATTGCACTTATTGACCAGGATATCACTATCACTCTTAAACGATTTTCAAACACACTTACCTGGAAAGAAAAATTCCATTTTTTATATGACATCCTTTTTGCATCAAAATTCAAGAATTCCATTGCCTCTTTTGACCTAAACAAAGTCCCACCACAACATCTTATACAAAAACTAATAACCCAACTCAAAACAAGATACCCTAATGTTTACCAAGTACTTATTGTTGAACGAAACCAGATAATGGCACAACGCCTTGCTCACCTTACACACAAACACCCTGAAAAATATATCCTTGCAATTATAGGTGCAGGACACAAAAAAGAAGTTATAAACCTATTAAAAAAATATCACCAGCATTTAAATAGGATAGTAACACCAAAGGTACTATGATAAATAAAGAATGGAATGATCTTTTCAAACACTATTATATTACCAGACGTGAATGCTATCACCTATTAACACTTATTCTTATCTTTGCATTTATTCTCTCCTTTGACCAATGGGGAACTGAAATATTTTCATTTAGCCAAGGCATTCTTAATTTTGGATCTGCTAGCATCATTATCGCTATCTCGCTTTTTATACATGATGCAGCACATAGAATTGTTGCACTTAAGCGACGACTCAAACCAGAGATTAGCATTAATTATTACTGGATATTCTTCTCACTTCTTATAGCAATTATTTCCAAAGGAAACATCAAACTCTACTTTGGAGAATATTTTAGTATTAAAATCCTTTCAGCACATAGACTTGGGCACTTTAGATATCATGAAAGTGGTGATGACCTTGCGGCAGTGGCAATTGCCGGCCCTATTGCAAGCCTCTTGCTTGGCGGCTTTGCTTATGGCCTTGCTCAACTCCTGCCAAACATACCTATTTTAGGGACTCTTGCACGATTCTCATTTGCATTTGCAATCATGAGTTTCCTTCCCCTTCCTACATTGGATGGACTTATATACTTTTTCTATTCACGACTTACCTATATCTTTGTCTTTGGAATGTTGCTTGGCTATGTATTATGGTCGCTTTCTGGCATACAAATTGCAGGCAGTATTATTCTCTCAATTATCACAGGATGCGTTGCATGGTGGCTTTTTTACACATTCTGGGAGGCTACGTAATGAATCTTTTTCATTCCTGGCCAGAACTCCTCTCCCTTATCCTTATTCTACTAGGAGGACTTCTTGCAATCAACACACAAGCATTATGGCTTTCTTTATTTACTGTGTTTATTGCTGGATGCCTTTTTGCACACCTATGGTGGCTTCATAAAAAAACAGCATCATGGCCACTAATTTTGATGAGTTTCTCCTTTCTCCTAGGATACATGCTTGGAACAGATTTTGACAGACTTAAACTCTCTATATTTTTTTATATTATAGGATATATAAGCATGCTAGTATCACATCAAAAAGGATACTTGTAAAAATATTGCACACATTTCATAACCTATAATAAGGCATACATTTTACAATATTATAATGGAAACTCTCCGCTTTTTTGGAATTGCAAACATGACAATCGCTACTATATTACTTATTATTGGTTTTAACTATATTAACTCTGCTGAAAAAGCCTTACTTGCTGGCCATGACACTGGACCAGAGGGTGAATGTGTTCACCAACAAGGATTAACTTGCCCATATCAAGAACTCAACAGATTGGCATTGCCTAAATTTATCGGCTTGGGAGTGATTACCTTCTTGTTTATTGTAGGACTTTTACTATATCTTAAGAAACAGCCGCAAGAGAAGATACGTGAGAAAGCTGCTGTTACTACCAAAAGTTTAGATGGCGAGGAAGCATTGATATTTGACATCCTGCGCCAATCTGAAGGTATGATATTTCAAAGCGACTTGGTAACCAAGACAGCACTTTCCAAGGTTAAGATCACGCGCATCCTGGATAAACTTGAAGGAAAAAACCTTATTGAACGCAGAAGACGCGGCATGACAAATGCAGTTATACTCAAATGAGAAAAAAGGACTAAGAGCCCTGTTTAAACCATCTTCTTCCTTTCTTACTCGACTATCTGTGCTGGGGTCAGCGTATCTGCTTTGATGTGAATTTGTTTATTCTCTTGTAACTAGTTTCACAATCATTGTTTTATGATGTTTCATATTCCTACCTATAGGAAATAGCCTTAATTTTAGGATATTTCAAAAATGAAAGTAAGGTTATTTCCTAATAATCAAATCACTTTAATCTGGGAAAAATATCCTATAATTAAAGTGATTTGATATAATTATATTTGTATAAACCAATGGAGGTCATTATATGGAAAAAAGAAACAAACGCAAAAATAAAGATGCCAAAACACAAGGACATGCTTGCTGCGGATAAGTGGTTATCATGGAAAACAAGAAGATAATCGGTATTGTTGTATTACTATTCCTGGTTGGAAGCCTAATCTTCACAGTGATATGGGCAGGTCGCCAGGAAGCAAGTGACGCAGTAGTTCTTAAGACACAACAAGGAAATGCTGGGGACATGTCAACCGAAGGATTTAGTTCTAATGAAGAGATGATGAAAACACATCATCCAAAATTATCAGAAATGGACGGCCCTGGCTGTGGAGGGATAGATGATGCTAAAGCCACAGGCGAGATGACTGAATACGGCATAACAATGGATACTGCAGGATATGATCAACTGCTCAAAGATGCAAAAGAAATTATTCCTACCTTGGCTCAAGAAAGGATATTTGTTGGCCTTGATGTAGAATTGCCTTGTTGCGGAGTTAAACAGCTACAAGCAAAAGATAATTGCGAATGCGGCCACCATGTAGCAATGTTTGGTTTGGCTAAACTCATGACTACAAAGGGCTACAACTCAAGTCAGATCCAGCAAGAACTTGAGTTGTGGAAAAAGATTTTCTACCCACAAGGAACGCAGAGTGCAACTGGAGCGTGCTAAGATGAATAAAAAATCCCAACCTGGGAAGAGCCCAGGAGTATTTTTTAATCTCAAATTGGCAAATATATCCGATGCAGAGCATCGGGATAGAACCCATTTGAGACATCAATGGATGCGATGGCCTGTTGGTATTGGTACAAGTCTTGGAATAGTGCCATCTGTAATGGCTCACTGTCCAGTCTGCACAGCAGCTGCAGGTGCTGCTGTTAGTGTTGCACGCTGGTATGGTGTAGATGATTCCTTAGTAGGTGTACTCATAGGCGGATTCATAGTCTCCACAGCTTTATGGGCTGACAATACACTTAAGAAACAAGACAAAAACTTTGTGTACAACCAGGATATAGTATTTATCCTACTTGCTACAGTAATCACTATTATTGGATTTAAGATTAGTGGATTGTTTGAAACAAACAGCCTACTCTTTGGTCTTCCTCGATTGTTAAGTGGAATGGTTATTGGCATATTTGTGTCAACCACAGGACACAGAGTACATGGATTACTAAGAGCAAAGAACAATGGCAAGAATTTTATTAGTCTACAGGGCACTAGCATCTTAATAGGATCTTTATTATTAGCCAGCACTGTGCTAATTATTGGGGGATTTGTATGAACTTGACAAATTCAGCTGATCTCACCAATAAGGAGGACTTGAGTTTTGCAATCATGAACATTGTAAGCATTGAAGAACATCTAGCCATGACATCAGTAAAGACAGACAATCCAAAATACCTACATATTCTTGCTGCAGTGCGCAAACTTCGTATCAAACTACTGAAGAGACTTGTTGTTGATTCTGAAGGAGAGGTTTGGTGTATTAGCAAACACCTTCTTGCTGCCTGCATGCGAATGATGGAAACAGCAACTAAATATCTGGAAACAGATCTGGCAACTGCTCAGGAATTGGAAAAGGCCGGCTTTGACTTGTACAGCTTGTTCTGGCTTTTACAAGATATACCTAAAGAAAACAAAGATGCAGCACATGCTGCGGAGGCAAAGACATGAAACAAAAGAAAATAACATTAATTATGGTAATCGCATTGGCCATTGTCGCAACTGTAAGTTTTGCGATTGCATTAGTAGACGAAGTTGGTAAAGTACGATCAACAGCAGATACAGCTGAAAAAAAGGCAATAGCTACTCAAGATATGATGACTACAATGATGGAGAACTGCGAAAAAATGATGAATGGTATGACTTCTATGATGGACAATATGGGATCTATGATGAATGGAATGATGCCTAACTCAGGATTGTCTGATAGTGGAACTGCTAATGGTATGTCTCAAACTGAACATGAGAGCCACCACCCTAAACAATGAACCAAAACAATTGGAAGATGATTGCCTGCATGGCTATACCCATTGCTTTGCTAGCGTTCATCTCCATATTTGGTATCACAAGCTCTTGGATTTGGTGGATTATTATATTAGCATGCCCACTTATGCACTTGTTACATATGGGAAAGAGTCACCACGACACTCACAAATCTGATAAGAAGAAGGATCATCCATGTCATTAAACTGGTGATTACATATGCTACTTGAAGAACTCAAAGAAAAGATAGGCGAATCAAAGATCAAGAAGGCTCTTGAAACTGCTCTTGCATGTTGCTTTGAGGAATGAGGATGACATATTACACTAATTACCACAATGTTCTGCACTTCCCACACACGTCAGATAGGCATAATGATTAAAAACTGAACCACGATACTTAGCATATGCTAGTTGGGATCTCACCAAGGATTTACCAAGAAACCATACTTGCAACAGCCTCTACTAAAAACACCATTGTTGTATTACCAACTGGTATGGGAAAAACACTTATCGCTATTATGCTTGCTGCACACAGAATTACACTGCATCCAAACTCTAAAGTACTTATGGTTACGCCAACCAAACCACTTGCAGAACAACATTACCAAACCTTTCAACACCATCTTCCACAGATGAGCTACAGCCTTTTTACTGGCAATATCAAACCACAAAAACGTGCAGAAGACTGGAATAAAAGCCAGATCATTATTTCTACACCACAAGGATTAGAAAATGACATCATCAATAAAGCTATATCTCTTAATACCGTGAGCTTACTTATTATTGATGAAGCACACCGAGCTGTAGGAAATTATGCCTATGTATACTTAGCAAAAGAGTATATAAAAACAGCCACCTGGCCACGAATCCTTGCCCTTACTGCATCACCAGGAGAAAAGATAGAGACTCTTAATGAGGTATGCCAAAACCTTGGAATTGAGAATGTTGAACTCAGAACTACAACTGACCCTGATGTCAAACCATACCTACACCATGTCGAAATAAACTGGGAATTTGTTGACCTTCCACCACAAATTATAGAAATCAAAGTTCTGCTTGAAGAGTGCTGCCACACAAAACTCAAACAAATCAAGGAATTAGGATATACCAATACTACACAACTGCATAAAGGCGAACTTATTGCACTACAAAAACACCTGTTTGCAGAGATTGCAACCAACAAAGAACCAGACAAACTTAGTGCGATATCAACTCTTGCTCAAGCACTTAAGATCCAACATGGCCTAGAACTTCTTGAAACTCAAGGATTAACACAACTTCTCACTTACTTTCAAAGACTTGATGATGAATCACATACCACCAAAATAAAAGCAGTAAAAAACCTAGTTAGCGACCCTCTTTTTCGAGAAGCACTTACCAAAACTCGTATCTGTGTTAACAATGGGATTATCCATCCAAAACTTCCTAAAATAGTAAACTTAGTAGAAGATATTATCAAAAAAAAGCCACTTGCTAAGATTATTATTTTTACACAATTTCGTGAAACAGGAACAACCATTGTTAATGCCATAGAAAATAAAGGAATACGTGCTACACTCTTTGTAGGACAGGCAAAAAAAGGCGAAACAGGGATGAGCCAGAAAGTCCAGATTCAAACACTTAATGACTTTCGAAACAGAGCATTCTCAACACTTGTAGCTACATCAGTTGCTGAAGAAGGCCTTGATATCCCCTCAGTTGATAGTGTTATCTTTTATGAACCAATCCCATCAGCAATTCGTTCAATTCAGAGACGCGGCCGCACTGGCAGATCAGAACAAGGCAATGTAATTATGCTACTAACAAGACAAACACGCGATGAAGCCTACAGATGGAGTGCACACTATAAAGAAAAACGCATGCACCAACTACTTAAACACTTTAAGAAAAACATCATCCTTAACCAAGTACCTGATTCTACACAACGTTCACTCACATCATTTAAAGAAGAGACAGGTACAAAACGCATTTGTATATATGCTGATTTTCGAGAAAAAGGAAGCAATGTTATCAAATCCCTACTTGAGATGGACATTGACCTACAACTTAAACAACTGCAGATTGGCGATTTTGCTGTATCAGAGCGTGTAGTTATCGAATACAAAACATGCGATGATTTTGTTAACTCTATTGTTGATGGAAGACTTATCTCACAACTACGCGAACTAAAAAGAAACTACTGGAGACCTATTCTTATAATCGAAGGAAAACAAAGTCTTTATGAAATACGCAAGGTTCATGCCTCTGCAATCAATGGAATGATCGCAACAATAACTGCTGGATTCAACATTCCCTTAATTATGACAGCAAATAGTACTGAGACTGCACACATTATTCTTGCACTTGCTAAACGAGAACAAGAATCTTTATCAGACACTTTTAATCCGCATGGTGAACGAAAGGCACAAACAATCAAAGAAGCACAAGAATACATCCTCTCTGCATTTCCAGGAATTGGAATGCAACTAGCCAAACCTTTACTACGAAAATTCAAAACAATACAGGCTATTACACATGCAAGTATTAACGAACTTAAAGAAATCGAACATATTGGCGATACCAAAGCAACAATGATTAAACGCATTATTGAAGAGGAATGGCATGAATGAAAAAAGGGTGCAGCCCTTTTGAACCCACACTAAAATTTTATCTCATTAAGACGCGCAATGCGCTTCTCCATTGGTGGATGAGTAGACAATAAGCTTAGCAATGCTTGACCACTAAATGGATTAACAATAAAAAGTGATGCTGCAGTACTATTTCCCATCCACGGAACCATTGCAACACCCTTATGCAACTTTTGAAGAGCATGAGCAAGCGCCTTAGGATTCTTAATAGCCCTTGCACCAGTTTCATCAGCAAGATACTCCCTACTTCTTGAGATTGCCAACTGCAAGAGTAATGCAAGCAAGGGAGTAAGAATTCCAAGAACCAACAATTCCAAACCACTTCCCTTATCATCACGATCTGAACCAAACAAAGCAGTCCACCTCACTATTGAACCAACATATAAAATAAGCCCTGCAATACAGGCTGCAATAGTTGCTACCAAGGTATCCCTATTCCTAATATGCGATGCCTCATGCGCAAGCACACCAACCAATTCCTCATCATCAAGAAGCATTAAGATTCCCTCTGTTGCTGCAATAGCTGCATGACTTGGAGATCGTCCAGTAGCAAAGGCATTTGGGGCTTGAGAATGTATCATATAAACCTTTGGCTTAGGAATTCCTACTGCATGCACTGCCTTATCAACTAATTTATGCAAACGAGGCGCATTTTTTGGATTTACTTCTTTTGCACCATACATCCACAACACAATCTTATCAGAAAACCAGAAGGTTAGAATATTCATCAAAAAAGCCATTATTAACCCTAATAATAACCCACCAGAACCACCCAAGATGCCACCAACTACCATTAACAATGCTGTAAGTGCACCTAGCAACAGAACAGTTTTGAGTTGATTGTGGATCATAATAACCTAATATTCACCCAATTTTTAAAGATTATGCATTAAACAATTGTAAAACCAAGATTATTAGAATGTCTACTCAAAGAACCTGAGATCTTGCTTGCCAATGATTAATGAATCCTTTTGACAATTCTCCTACAATAAATAAACTGCTTGAACATGCTAAAACAAATAACCATTCAAATGCATTAAGTGATGTTGTACCAAATATAACTGAAAATGATGGTATCATAACTACTGCAATTTGGAGTACCACACTTAATCCAACTCCAAAAATTAACATCCAATTTATCTTTAATTCCCAAATATGATGGTGTTGACTTCGCAATAAAAATACATTAAAAAGCTGGAAAAAGACAAGAGTGGTAAATGCCAATGTCTGTGATTTAAGAAGATTTGTAGACGGTTCACCTAACATGAATGCGAGGAGCGTACCTGCCATAATATATAATCCTATACTACCTAAGATGACTCCTTGTTTAGAAGAGAGTATTTCATCTGATGCTTTTTGAGGTGGTCGCTCCATAAGTGAAGGCTCTTCTGGTTCTTGCCCTAATGCAAGTGCTGGCAATAAATCTGTCACGAGATTCACCCACAAGATCTGGCGTGCAATCAAGATCAGCGGCAAACCAAGCAGTGCTCCTACAAAAACTGTTAATACCTCTCCCATATTTGAACTTAACAAATACACAACAAACTTCTTAATATTATCATAGATCTTACGACCTTGTTTTATCGCTGAAACAATTGTGGCAAAATTATCATCAGCAAGAACCATAACACTTGCTTCCTTTGCAACATCAGTCCCAGTCATTCCCATTGCAATACCAATATCTGCTGATTTAAGCGCCGGCGCATCATTAACACCATCACCAGTCATAGCTACAACATGCCCTTTTTTCTTAAGTGCCTCAACAATACGCAATTTATGCACTGGATCAACTCTAGCATATACCCCAACTTCATCAATGATACAATCCAAATTTAATGTGCTTAATTCATCACCACTCACAGCTTTACCTAAAATTCCAATCTCCTTACTAATAGCAACTGCAGTGCTTATATGATCACCTGTAATCATAACAACCTTAATCCCTGCTTTATGACACATCTTGATTGCTTCTCTTACCTCTGGCCTTGGAGGATCTATCATAGCTTGTAATCCCACAAATACAAGCCCTTCTTCAGGATGAGCCTTTGTTGCCATGTTTTTGTATGCAAAACCTAGAACACGCAAACCCTGATTGGCAAAAGCCTCATTCACTGACAAAATATTCTTACGCATCTGTACACTTAAAACCTGCTTTGTTCCATGCTCAAGAACATGTGTGCAACACGCAAGCACAATCTCAGAGGCACCTTTCATAAACGATGTGTACCTTCCGTTTTTGCCATGAATTGTGGTCATACATTTTCGTTCACTAGAAAAAGAGATTTCATCTACACGAGGATACTGTTTTTGCAATATATCTAGATTCAATCCGGCTTTTTCACTGCTTACTAAAAGGGCAGCCTCAGTAGGATCTCCAATAACCCCTAATTTTTCTTTCTTTTCCAATCGTGCATTATTGCATAATGCTCCTATGGTTACAAGCAGATCAACCTCTTTTGGGTGAGAGGAGAGTGTACCTTGTGATCTGTATCCTGTTCCGCTTACATGAATTATCTTCTGATCTACATACAGATGCTGCACAGTCATTTCATTATGAGTAAGAGTTCCAGTTTTATCAGAACAAATAACAGTACATGCACCAAGGGTTTCGACACTTGGTAGTTTTCTAACAAGAGCCTTATTTGCAGCCATAATACGCACTCCTAATGCTAATGTTATTGTCACAACTGCTGGCAAACCCTCAGGAATTGCAGCAACAGCAAGAGAAACTGATTGCAAAAAAACATCGAACAAATTTTGATTATAAAACACACCAGTAACAAAAACTACTAAACAGACCAAGATAGTACCAATTGTTACATGTACACTTAATGCTTTAAGACGCTTCTGAAGTGGAGTTAGATTTGGCAATGCTTCCTCAATAAGATGTGCAATCTTACCAACCTGGGTTGAGAATCCTGTTGAAGTAACCACACCAACACCCCTACCCATAACCACAACAGTACTTGCAAAAACCATATTTTGCTGATTTGCAACGCCAGTAACAAACTTGAGTGCTTCAAGAGTTTTTTTCACAGGCATACTTTCACCAGTCAAACTCGCTTCCTGAATTTTAAGATTCACACATTCAATAAGCCTGCAATCTGCCGGAATCTTATCCCCAGTATCTAACAAAACAATATCACCAGGCACCAGATTAGTAGCATCAATTACTACAACATTACCATTACGAAACACGCGAGCCTGTAAACCCAATGTTTTACGCAATGCCTCAATTGACTTTTCAGCATGATATTCTTGCACAAAACCAAAAATAGTGTTAACAAAAATCACAATCCCAATTACTATACTATCAATATACTCTTTAAGCACTGCTGTAATCAAACCTGCTCCAAAAAGCACCCATACCACAGGATTTGCAAATTGCATAAAAAGGATTACCCATGGATTAATTATGTGTGTACGCTCAATAAGATTCTTTCCATATATAACAAGTCTTGCCTGAACTTCACTATCATTTAGTCCATTTCTTTGGGTTTTGAAGATGGTAAGAATATCATTAATAGAGTACTGATACACCTCAACCATACAAGAGAACCATGCTATATATTATTTAAAGGTTTGGAGATGACGTACTTGTTAAGCCCACACCTATTGCAGAGGCACTGGCTTATTTTTGCTTGCGCAAAAATGGGACGTCGCTCGCACTTCACAGAACTATTCAAAGAAACCCTCCTATCTGGAACCTCCTCGGGTTTGCGTAGAACTTCATAATAGTGCTCGCATCTTGACGTCCCACGCCAGCGCCTCTGTATAACACCTGGCTTAACAAGTACGAGATGACAAAGGAGAACGCCACTTTTGAAACCGACTGCTCGCCTTTGCTTATCACAAGAATTAAGAAGATTATCTACACTACTAGGCTTATGGATCTTAGCACCTCTACAATTCTCAAATATTACAAAAGACCAGAAATACAAAAAATAATTGTAGATTTTGCCTATGGAAAGGAAATCGCAATCCGATACAAAGATGGAAACTATGGAAAAAGACCAGACACCCTACAATTTGCAAACGATGTGATCACCCTTGTTCAACAAGGCGCCACATCATTTCATTGCTCAGAAGAACTATGGACAAACCCTATGTACCTCACCACACAAATGCATCGCCAAGAACTTGACACCCTTCGCATTGGCTGGGATCTTATCTTAGACATTGACTGCCCAATCCTTTCTTATTCACAAATTGCAGCACAAATCCTTTATAATGTCCTTATTTATCACGGCATTAATTCTACAACAATCAAATTCTCAGGAAATCACGGATTCCACATTGCTGTACCATTTGAGGCATTTCCATCTGAAATTAATAGCATTCCAACACAACACCTGTTTCCTCAAGGACCTAGACGTATTGCTGCATATCTTAGTGAAATGATTCGTGAACCACTTGCACAAGCACTTCTTGAATTTCAACAACTATCAACTATCTGTGGAATCCTTAACAAAAAACCTGAAGATCTAATGACAAATAAAGAATTTGATCCATTCAAAGTCCTTATTATTGACACAGTCCTTATCTCCTCTAGACACCTCTACCGCATGCCATACTCGCTTAATGAAAAAAGTGGACTGGTTTCAATTCCAATTAACCCATCTCAAATCATCACTTTTGATAAGACAATGGCAACACCAGAATCAATTAATCTTGGAAAAGAAAAATTTCTTGATCGTACTAAAGTAGCACAAGGAGAAGCAAGACGATTACTTGTCAATGCATTTGATTACAAACTTCCACCTGATAAAGAAAGAATTGACGGAATCAAAAAAGCTTTTGACACACCACAAGAAGCAATCCCTCTTGAACATTTTCCACCATGCATCATGAACATCTTAGGAGGCATGCAAGATGGTAAAAAAAGAGCACTCTTTATTCTTACTAATTTCCTTAGCTCAACAGGTTGGAGTCAGGCACAGATAGAACTACTTATTGAAAACTGGAATAAGAAAAACCCAGATCCGCTTAGAGAAGTTATTATCAAAGGACACCTGAACCACCATTTTAAAACACAAGGCACTATACTTCCACCAAATTGTGACAACCAGCCATATTACAAAGATCTAGGCATTTGCATGCCAGATTCTCTTTGTAAGAGAATTAAGAACCCTGCTAATTATGCACATCTGCGGATTCGCATGAAGCGAGAAGTGAATCAAAAGGAAAACAAGAATAATCTTGGTCTTGTTGAAACAAATTAAAACCAAAAACAATTGGATATCATTTATCTAATGGAATAGTGCGCATTATATATTATTTGAATGCATCATACCCTATTCCTTGACCCTCAACAAATAAAACTCCTCTTTGATAAAGGGTTGTAAGGTATTTTTTGCAAGGAATTCCAACCTGTTTAGATATCTCCTTCTTAGTCAACCCTGGTTGGAGATTTACAATGGAAATGATGCTGGCTTGACGTTGATCACCAGATTGCCTTTTGGGTTGGCCTCTTTATACAGATCGAGACAAGCCATTGCTGAATCAATAGATACTTATATGGTTTGTTTAAAAAGTTGGTACAGATCAATAAAACAACAAGTCAAAATTCCACCCATACATTTATAAACGAACCTGTTCTCACCTCGATTCCCAAGAAAGGGAGACACGGCTCTGATAATACAACCGTGCCCGAAAAAAGGAACAATTCCTTTTTACCGAATATGCCAACCGTCAGAAACCCAAGAAAAGGAAGCATGCAATTCTGGCATCGCGCCAGAGCTAAACGAGCCTATGCACGTGTGCGTAGCTACATATTTGCACATCCTGACCCAAAACCATTAGGATTTGCTGGATACAAGGCTGGTATGGGACATGCAATGGTTACTGACAATCGACCTAATTCTCCAACAAACAAACAAAAGATTGCTATCCCATTCACTATTCTCGAATGCCCTCCACTACGCGTTGCAAGCATTATCCTATATTATTCTACACCATATGGGCTTACTAAAATAGGACAGATCAACGCAGAAAAAATGGACAAGGATCTTGGACGCACAATTATCCTCCCAAAAAAAACGCAAACAAAAACAATGCCAACAGATATTAGTGAAATAAGACTACTTGTCCACACACAACCAAAACTAGCACAACTTAAGAAAAAACCAGAAATTTTTGAACTTGCCATTGGAGGAAAAACAATCCAGGACAAACTGAGTGCAGCACAACAACTTCTTGGAAAGGAGATTAGTGTTCGTGATATATTTACAGAAGGAAACCAGGTTGATATCCATGCTATTACAAGAGGTCATGGAATTCAAGGACCTGTAAAACGCTTTGGCATAGGACTGCGCTCACACAAATCAGAAAAAACAAAACGTGGACCTGGAAATGTTGGACCATGGGCAGGAAATAGAAGTTGGACAGTTTCACACGCAGGACAGGATGGATATCATCAACGATTTCAACATAACTCACTTATCATTCAAATAGGTGATAAAGGCAGCGACGTAACACGACCTGGCGGCATACCACATTATGGCATAATCAAGAACCAGTACATGCTTGTCAAAGGATCAGTAGGCGGCAGTACAAAACGACTAATCAGACTCACACCAGCCATACGCCCTCACAAGATTCTACCTAAAGATGCACCAAAAATAGATGAATTGGTACTTTAATCATGGAACTAACAATACTTTCGCAAGGAAAAACAACAGGAACAAAGAAACTTCCTCAACAGTTTAATGAACCAATACGCCCAGATCTAATTAAACGAGCAATGCTCGCTATCCAATCACACTTAAGACAAGCATACGGCGCAAAAATCGGTGCAGGACAACGATACGTGGGAAAATTAAGCCGCAGAAGAAGAAAATACAAAGGAGCATACAGCCACGGCATCTCCCGTGTTCCAAGAAAAACACTTAATAGACGCGGAGAACGAATGACCTGGGTAGGAGCAGTTGCTCCAGGAACAGTAGGTGGACGTGAGGCTCACCCTCCAAAATCATGGAAGATCTGGGATCAAAAAATAAACAAAACAGAACATCGTAAAGCAACACGATCTGCCATGGCAGCAAGCCTTGACAAAATCTTTACTACTACAAGAGGCCATATCATACCACCAACATACCCCTTTCTTATATCATCAGATATTCAAACTATCACTAAAACCCAAGATGTTCTTGACATTCTTAAACTCAGTGGTCTTGAAGCTGAACTTATGCGAGCAGCAAAACGAACAATACGAGCAGGAAGAGGAAAAACACGAGGCAGACCATACAAACAAGCAGTTGGACCACTCCTTGTTGTAAGCGACCCTTGCCCTGTTATACAAGCAGTAGGAAATATCCCTGGCATGAATGTTATTACCATTAACAAACTAAATGCACACATCCTTGCACCAGGAGGACATCCTGGACGCCTAACACTCTACACAGAGGCAGCAATCGACAAGCTTAATAAAGAAAGATTATTCATCTAACTATGGCACAGCACAACACAGAAACCAAAAAAAATAGAACTCTAAATACATACCAGATTATCAAGTATCCTCTTTCTACTGAAAAAGGCATTAGACTCATGGAAGCTGAAAACAAACTACTCTTTGTAGTCCATATTAAAGCAACAAAACACCAAATTAAAACAGCCATCGAATCCCTTTATTCTGCAAAAATAACTCAAGTAAACACATTTATTCAATATGGAGAAAAACGCGCATATATCACATTTAGCACACAAACACCAGCAATTAATATTGCAACAAATCTAGGAATGATGTAACAATGGGAAAAAACCTTATTCAACAAGCACGAGGCAAGGGCGGACCAACATATCGTTCACCAAGCTTTAGATATGCAGGAGAAATCAAACTTTACCCACTTACAGACCAGACTATTTTGGGATGTGTTAAAGAGATCATCAAATGCCCAGGACACTCTGCACCACTTATCCATACTGCATATCAGGATGGCATTCATACACTCACAAGTGCAGCAGAAGGGATTCGAGAAGGACAAAGTGTTGAGTTTGGACCAAATGCAGAAATAAAACCAGGAAATACCTTACCTATCTCACAAATCCCTGAAGGCACTCTTATATTTAACATTGAAAACAGACCAGGTGATGGAGGAAAGTTTTGCCGCGCCTCAGGCACATTTGCCAAGATTATTGCACGCAACGACAACAAAGTACTTGTTCTACTTCCAAGCAAAAAACAGAAAGCAGTTGGATCAACTTGCCGCGCAACCATTGGAATCATTGCAGGAGGAGGTAGAACAGAAAAACCAATTCTTAAAGCAGGTGTTGCATACCATAAACACAGAGCAAAGAACAAACTCTACCCTAAAATATCAGGAACATCACAAAATGCTGTAGACCATCCTTTTGGAAAGTCACGATCAGCAAAGAAAGGAAGACCAACACAAGCACCACACAATGCCCCACCAGGACGTAATGTAGGTAAACTAAGACCAAGAAGAGTTGGTTATAAGAGGTAATTAAAAAAAAAATGGCACGAAAGGAATTTTGTTATAGAGGAAAAAACACGCCTGAACTCATGCAGATGAGTCTTACTGAATTATCACCTTTACTTGGTGCACGTGCTCGACGAAAGATCAAACGTGGATTTACTGAAGCTGAAAAAAAGATTCTTGTAAATATCAAAAAAAACAAAAAGAATATTGAAACACACTGCAGAAGCATGATTATACTTCCTACAATGTTTGGACACCTTATCAAAGTTCATACAGGAAAAGAGTTTGTTCCAGTTGAGATTACTGAAGATATGCTTGGCCACTATTTAGGAGAATTTGCACTTACACGCCGAAGAGTTTCACATGGCTCGCCAGGAATAGGAGCAAGCAGATCAAGTGCATCAGCGAGCGTGAAGTAATATGAGCGACTACAGATTTAGTTATAAACCACAAGAACCACATGCAAAGGCACTTGGCAGATCACTATCTATCTCACCAAAACAATCACAAGAGATTTGCAGAGTTTTGCGAGGAATGCCAGTAACCAAAGCAAAAGAACTCTTATCTAAAACTATGAACCTTAAAGAAGCGATTCCATTTAAACACCACTACACCAATGTTGGACACAGAAAAGGAAAAATTGGTCCTGGACGCTATCCAATCCTTGCATGCAAGGAAATACGCACCATCCTTACATCAGCAGAAACTAATGCTGCACATAACGGCCTTGGCAGCAACCTTATTATCAAACACATTATTGCACAAGAAGGACCAAAAGTGCTTCGACGCATGGGACACCATGCAAAACGAACCCATATTGAGGTTGTGCTTGTAGCAGGAAAAGACGAACCTAAAAAGATTAAACCAATTAAACAACTAACCAAACCAAGTGTGACACAATGATTGAACGCAAATTTATAGCAGAAAACATCAAAGAGTTTGAGATTGGAGAATACATCTCAAGTACACTCAAAAATGTAGGACACTCACACACCAAGATGCAACGCACACCTCTTGGAGAAAAAATTGTTATTTATGCTTCAAGACCAGGCCTTATTGTTGGACGCAAAGGTGAAAATATCAAAAAATTGACAAGCACACTCAAAAAAAGATTTAACCTTGAAAATCCACAAATAGAAATTGCTGAAGTAGAAATTATAGGATTAGAACCACAAATTATTGCAGAAAAAATAGCAAGCACCTTAGAGAGGTTTGGCAGTGATCGATTTAAAGGCATTGGCCATAAAACAATGGAAGAAGTAATGAGTGCTGGAGCCAGAGGAGTTGAGATTAATATTAGCGGCAAGATACCTGGCGCACGAGCAAAATCATGGAGATTCTACAGAGGATATCTTAAAAAATGCGGAGACACTGCAATGCATGGCGTCAGAATTGCATATGCCTATGCCCAACTTAAAACAGGAACCATCGGAGTTAAGGTACGTATTATGCCACCTGATCTTCGCCTTCCTGATGATGTACGCTTCAAGAAAGAAGAAGATAATTCACCACCACAAACACCTACTCCAGAAAAAACACCTGAAAAAACAAAGAGAAGAGATAGTACAACACAAAAACCAAAACGCACACGAAAACAGAAAACAAAGGAAAGTGAAACATGAAATTCAAAGAAATTAAAGGACTTGCAAAAATTGAACTAGAGGCAAAACACGCAGAACTTTGCACCGAACTTATCAAAGATTATGCACAAGTTGCCACTGGGACAATACCAAAAAGTCCAGGCAAAATCAATAACACCAAAAAAACCTTAGCGCGGATTAAAACAATCCTACGTTTAGTGGAGGCTGAATGAGCGAAATTTGTGACACTTGCGGATTACCAAAAGAACTATGTGTTTGCGAAACAATCGCAAAAGAGAGCCAAAAAATCAGTGTCTATATTGAAAAGAAAAAATTTGGTAGAAAGTACACAATAATTGAAGGCATTGATGAAAAAGAAATCAACACCAAAGACCTTATACGAGACCTCAAAGCAAAACTTGCATGCGGAGGAACAATAAAAGAGGGAAAGATAGAACTACAAGGTGATCACAAAACAGCTGTCCGCGACACGCTTATCAAACTAGGGTTTTTACAAGAAACCATCATTGTAACATGACATATACAGGAGAACTTATTGGCATGCCAATAAGCGTTACCCATAGCAAAATAAGTGGCACAATTATTGACGAAACAGAATACACAATTACAATCAAAACAACACAAGGTGAACGCTTGATCCAAAAAAAAGGACACATATTCAATCTCAAAACACCTAATGGAGACATAACCATACAAGGCAAAAACTTGGCACACAAACCCCATGAACGAATAAAAGGAAACAAAGAATGACAACACAACAACCATGCACAGATCCACATTGTGGAACACACAACCATATCATGATACGAGGCAGACTCTTTAATGGAGTTGTTCTTGAATCAAAATCACAAAAAACCGCCACAGTTGAATGGACACGAAGAATGTATATCCCAAAATTCGAACGATATGAAGTGAGAAGGAGCAGAGTTCATGCACATAATCCTGAATGCATTGACGCCAAACCAGGAGACGTGGTTGAGATTGCTGAAATACGCAAGATATCCAAAACAAAGGCATTTTGCATTCTCAAAAAAACAGGAATTGCACTAGAAACAATCGAGAAAGAAGAAAAGACGAAAAAATATGAAGGCAAAGGAAAACGTAACACAGAGGAAGAAGCATGAAAGGTATTAAAGCACGTATCACCAGAGGACTGCCATTAGGAGCACGCATTGAGGCTGCTGATAACTCAGGAGCAAAACTCGTGAAACTTATCAGCGTGGTAAATTACAAAGGAGTACATGGAAGAAAACCAAGTGCTGGAATTGGAGATATGTGCTATGCAAGCGTTGTTAAAGGCAAACCTGATATGAGAAAAACCGTTGTTCCTGTAGTTATCGTACGACAAAAACGCCCTTACCGAAGAAGAGACGGCATACGTGTTAGCTTTGAAGAAAATGCAGTTGTGGTTCTCAAAGATGAACAAGGAAATCCAAAAGGAACACTTTTCAAAGGTCCAATGGCAAAAGAGATAGGAGATCGCTGGCCAATGGTCATTAAATTAGGGAGGATTATTGTATGAAAAAATTTAGTAAATCATGGAAAAGCAGCAAGGATCCTGGAAAACAAAGAAAGTACAAAGCACAATCACCACACCATATTAAACATACATTCCTTAGTGCACACCTCTCAAAAGAGCTTCGTATACTACACAAACACAGATCACTTCCCATAAGAAAGGGAGATACAGTTAAGATTATGCGCGGTAATCACAAAGGAAAAAGCGGTGTTGTTGAACGTGTTAATACAAAACGATTTGTTGCATACATTAATGGCATAGAAATGACAAAAAGAGATGGATCAAAATCATTTATTCCCACCATTACAAGTAATGTGCTTATTACTGCATTAACAGAAGATAAAAGACGATTTAAAAAAATAGGGGCTATACCATGAGCCACATAAAAAGATTAGCAGCACCAGCTTCGTGGAACTTACTGCGCAAAGAAGAGAAATTTATTGCCGTACCTCTTCCAGGAAAACACACTCTAGAACATGGCATGGCAGCTTCAAGCATTCTTAAACACGTTCTTCATGTAGCTAACACAACAACTGAAGTAAAACGCCTACTTCAAAAAAAACAGATTATTGTAGATGGTAAGAGAATCAAAACATATAAACATAGCATCGGAATCCTTGATGTAATCAGCTTACCAGATCTTGGCAACTACAGATTATTTATTGATAAAAATAAAAGACTGACACCAATTAAAATAAGTGATGACGAAAGTAAGACCAAACCACTTAAAATTATCAACAAAAAAGCCCATGCCACAGATATATATCAACTTGGGCTCTCAGATGGCCGCACCATTCTTACCAAGGAAAAAAAGACTTGTGTTGGTGACACAATACTTATTGAGATACCATCACAAAAAATGATTACATATATCAAACTGGAAAAAGGAACCTGTATTTACCTTACTGATGGCAAACATGTTGGAGATCACGGCTTTGTCGAACATATTGAAGGCAACACCATCACCTACAAGACTACAACAGGCAAAATTACTACAACATCACGAACCTATGCACTTGCACTAGGAAAACCTGCAAGCATTACACTACCATGAGCAACCTTCAACACGATATTCGGATTGAGAAAATAACCCTTAATATTGGGGCAGGAAAAGAACAGTCTAGACTTGACAAGGCTCTTGTTTTACTCAAAGAAATTACTGGAAAAAACCCTGTTAAAACTGTTACTCACAAACGTATCCCAACCTGGGGCCTTAGACCAGGACTTCCTATCGGATGCAAAGTAACCTTACGAAGAGAAGACGCAAGTAACATCCTTAAGAGATTGCTACATTCAAAAGACAATAAATTAAAGACAGATAACTTTGATGAACAAGGCAATCTTTCATTTGGAATTCCTGAATATATCGACATACAAGGAGCTAAATATAACCCACAAATTGGCATTCTAGGACTTGATGTTGCGATCACACTTCAAAAGGCTGGATTTCATATAAAAAAACGCAAAATCAAACGAGCTAGTATTGGAAAACGCCAACAAATAAGCAAACAAGAAGCACTTACATACTTGAGCAAAACATTCGGAACAATAATTGAATAGGTGGAATTATGACAACAAGTGATTACCGCAAAGCATTCAAACAACTCAAAACAAAACCGAATATCATGCAAAAGTATATCAAACATAACGCCCCAAAAAAAAGAGCAACAGGCATAAACTTATATCACTGCCGACGTTGCTGGCGTTTAGGCGGACACATTAGAAAGTACAAACTGGATTTATGCAGACACTGCTTTCGCGAAATCGCACTCAAAATAGGATTTAAAAAGTATAGCTAAGGTGAAACAATGCTCAACGACCCACTTGCAAATGCATTATCAAATGTTCTTAACAATGAACAAACAGGGAAAAAAGAATGCCTTATTCATCCAGCAAGCAGCCTTCTCAAACGCGTACTCACCACCCTTTCCAAACACCGCTATGTTGGAAGCTATGAAGAAATAACACCAGCAAAAGGAGGCTATCTTCGCATCAACTTACTTGGCACAATCAATAATATAGGAGTTATCAAACCAAGATTCGCAGTTTCAGTCAACGAATTTGAAAAATTTGAAAAAAGATTTCTCCCTGCACAAGATATGGGAGTACTCCTTGTAAGCACACCAAAAGGAATTATGACCCACATCGAAGCAAAAAAACAACATGTAGGCGGCAAACTGCTTGCCTACTGCTACTAACCATGAAAATCGACATTACTGAACAAATACCACTTCCAAGCGGTGTTAGCGCAACCTATACAAACGGACTCCTTAGTATTAAAGGATTACATGGAGAAAATAAACGCATCTTCACAAAACCAAATATTCACCTTAACATTGAAGACACCACAATAAAAATCTATACGAAACAAGGAACTAAAAAAGAGAAAACCATGCTATACAGCACTCTTGCACACATAAAAAATATGATTAAAGGAGTCCAGGACCTATTTAGATATGAACTCAAGATTTGTAACGGACACTTTCCAATGAACATAACACTCCAAGGAAACGTACTCTTAGTCAAAAATTTTCTTGGAGAAAAAATACCACGAAAAGTGACCATTAGCTCTGGTGTCAAGGTAACACTAGCCGGAGATAAGATTAACATTGAAAGTATTGACATTGAATGCGCAGGAAAAACAGCAAGTGATATTGAACAAATTTGTCGCATTAGCAACAGAGATCGCAGAATATTCCAGGATGGAATCTATATTACCAAAAAATGTGGAGAGGCTGTATAGCATGGCTGACATGAACCTTCTCAACATCAGAAAAGTGATAAAGGCACGCAAACCAGAATTTCACAAACAAGACCACCATAAAAAGAAACGCGTAGAATCTGCATGGCGCAGACCACGAGGAGTTCACTCCAAAATAAGACATAATAAATGGAGTTACAACAAAAAAATCCAGATAGGATACAAGTCACCAACAGCAGTACGAGGACTTGATCCTAGCGGACTTGAACCAGTTCTTGTTAGCAACAAAAACCAACTTCTCACCATTAATTCCAAAACACAAGGAATCATTATCGCTGCAGGAGTTGGTATGCGTAAACGAGCAGAAATCATTAAATCTGCAGGTACACTCACCATCCTTAACCTTAAGAACAACTCAAATTATCTTACCATGGTTAAGGACTTGCTTGAGCAGCGTAAAAAGAGAGTAGCTGAGAGATTAGCATTATCACAAGAAAAAACAAAAACAAGAATCAAAACAACCAAAGAAGCTAAGCAAGCAATCGAAACAAAACGAGAAGACGAGAAAAAAGAAAAGGATAAAATCCTAACACAAAAAAGTTGAACACCATGAACCTATCAGTCCAAAAAAGACTCTGTGCACAACTACTCCATTGCGGAGAATCACGCGTAATATTTAATGTTGAACACCTCACAGATATCAAAGAAGCTATTACAAAATTCGACCTACGTACACTTATCAAAAAAGGATATATCCACCGTGCACCACTTGTTAACACATCACGAGGTCATGCTCGCATCATACATCTCCAAAAACAAAAAGGACGAAGAAGAGGACACGGCTCACATAAAGGACTTGCAAGTGCGCGAACAAATACAAAGGATGCCTGGATGGCACGGATTAGACTCCAACGCAAACTGCTTGTACATCTCAAAAATAAAAATAAACTTTCTCCAAAAGATTTCCGCACAATCTGCCAAAAAGCCAAAGGAGGATTTTTTCGAAGTAAACGCCATATCAAACTTTACCTTGAAGAAAACAAATTTCTAAGACCATGAGAACCACACAACAAACCATATTGATGCGACGCAAGCTGCACCGTATCACAAACTACAAGAAACGATTAAAACTCCTAATAGCTAAAACACCACGATTAGTTGTACGAAAAACACTAAAATACATTAGTACACAACTCATTACTTACAACCAACAAGGCGATCACGTATCAACAAGCGCACACTCAAAAGAGCTCACCACTTTTGGATATACTGGATCACCAAAAAATATACCTGCAGCATACCTTACAGGACTACTTCTTGCACAAAAAGCAAAGAAAGCTAAAATTACCAAAGCAATCCTTGACAGCGGGTTATACCCCTCAATTTCAGGCTCAAAAATATATGCAGCACTCAAAGGAACAATTGATGGCGGAATTAGCATACCTCATGACCCCTCAAGCCTACCAACATCTGAACGTATTAGTGGAATCCATATAATCAAGTATGCCCAAACAGACTGCCATAACAAAAACCAATTTAGTTTACACCCAAGCAAAAATCTTTCTACAGAAATAGAAATGGTTAAGAAAAAAATTATGGAATCACGATAACATGACAACACGAAAAAAAAATACACAAAGCAAAGAAGAACAACAAATAAAAGAAGAACACACTTCACCAGCAACAAATGCAGAACCTCTTATCATAAGCTTAGGAGAGGAAGAACGCATTGAAGCTAAGGGAGATGTTATTACAGAAATTCCTCTTGAAGAAGAGATTGTTGCCGCCATAGGAAAAACAAAAATTGACCTTAGCTCCTGGACACCAAAAACAACTATTGGCAAAGAGGTAAAGGCTGGAAACATTACCCAAATCGACTACCTACTTGACAACAATATCCCTATTCTCGAAGAACAAATAGTTGATGCCCTACTTCCAAATCTTGAAACTGACCTACTCCTAATTGGACAAAGCAAAGGAAAATTTGGCGGAGGACAGCGACGCGTGTTTAGACAAACCCAACGAAAAACAAGTGAAGGTAACAAACCAAGTTTTGCAACAGTTGCTATTGTCGGAAACCTTAATGGCTACGTTGGCGCAGGATATGGCAAAAGCAGAGAAACTGTACCTGCAAGAGAAAAATCACTACGTAATGCAAAACTACGCATTTTTAAAATTAGCCGCGGCTGTGGATCCTGGGAATGTGGATGCCGTGAACCACACACTATCCCATTTAAAGTAATGGGAAAATGCGGAAGCACAACCATTATCCTTATGCCAGCTCCAAAAGGTAAGGGATTAGTTGTTGATGGTGAGTGTGCAAAGATTCTGCGATTAGCTGGAATTAAAGATGTTTGGAGTAAAAGCTTTGGACAAACCAGAACAAAAGTTAACCTTATCGAAGCCTGCATAAATGCACTCCACAAACTTATGAAAGTAAAATTACGTGAAGAATATATCGAACAAATTGGCATTTGTGAAGGACCTATCCGGAGTGCATAATCATGACCACAAAACAACTGGCAGTTATTAGAATACGTGGAGAAGTTAACCTCTCTGAACCCATCAAAAGAACATTCCAAGGACTCCATCTTTATCGCAAACATTACTGCACTGTTGTACCTGCAGTACCAAGCATGATTGGCATGATTCACAAACTAAAAGATTACATCACATGGGGAGAAATAGATGATACAACCTATAATAACCTCATTAAAAAAAGAGGTGACGGCAAATCAAAACCCTACTTTAGACTTGCACCTCCAACAAAAGGATTCGAGAGAAAAGGCATTAAGAAATCGTATGATGCAGGCGGGGCACTTGGCTACAGAGGAGAGGCAATTAACGCCCTTATTGAAAGAATGATATAGGAGCATTACAACATGACAATTAACAAAAGAACAAAAGCCTCAAGACACAGAGGAAGCCACACACATGGATGGGGTGCTAAGAAAAAACACAGAGGATCAGGAAATCGTGGCGGACGAGGAAAATCAAGCACTGGAGCACGCAGTGATGCAAAAAGACCATCAGTCTGGAAAAATCTTAACTATTTTGGCAAACACGGATTTAAGAAAAAAAATAATAAACAAGAAAATCTTCCAATTACAATCAAAACTATTGAACAACACGCTACAATGTGGGAGCAAGAAAAAAAGATAACAATCCAAGGAGACCTATCACTTCTTAACCTTGAAAAGATTGGATATACTAAACTCTTGAGCACTGGAAAAGCAACACGCAAGTGGAAAATAACAATTCCACATGCTGTGAAATCTGCCATCACAAAAATCGAACATGCTGGCGGCAGTGTTGAAGGATCACAATGAGCATTCTTAACACCATTATTGAACACTTACCTGAAGTATCAAGACCTGCACAGAAAAAACTACCATTTAAAGAAAAACTCAAATGGACATCAATCACCTTAGTCTTATTTTTCTTCCTCGGACTTATCCCACTTTTTGGACTTGGACAAAACGAACTTCAACGATTTGAATTCCTATCCATCATCCTCGGAGCAAGTTTTGGAAGCCTCATCTCTTTAGGAATAGGCCCACTTGTCACAGGATCTATTGTACTCCAACTTCTAAATGGCTCAGGAATTATGAAATTTGACCTTACCAAACCGGAAGAAAAAGCACGATTTCAAGGCATTCAAAAAATCATGGGAATCTTCTTTGTACTTTTTGAAGCAATAATCTATGTAATCATGGGAGGATTAGCCCCAGACCCAGCCCTTATTGGAACAAGCAGCTATGCCTATCTCCAAGGAATACTAATTTTCCAACTCATCCTTGGCGGCATTCTTATCATGTTCATGGACGAGGTAGTTAGCAAATGGGGCTTTGGCTCTGGAATCTCACTCTTTATCGCAGCAGGAGTAGCACAAGAGATCTTTATTCGAGCATTCTCACCACTACATTCAGAACAAAATCCAGAAGCATTTGTTGGAGCAATTCCTGAACTCTTCCGCAGTCTTGCTGTAGGCGAAGCCACCACTGCAGGCATCATGCTTTCATCACTACTTGCAACAATTGTTGTGTTTGTCATTGCAGTATATGCAGAGAGTATGAAAGTTGAAATACCACTCTCATTTGGACGCGTGAGAGGACACGGCATCCGCTGGCCACTTCAATTTATTTACACATCCAATATCCCAGTCATCCTAGTTGCAGCACTCCAAGCAAACATCCAACTCTGGGCACGACTTCTTCAAAATTGGGGATATCCACTTCTTGGCACCTTTGCTGGAAACACACCTGCAACAGGCCTTGTAGCATGGCTATATGCACCAGATCTTCTGCGGAAGATTATCACAGGAAGCGTAAGCAGCATTGATTTAGGAGCAGCACTTGCACATATCCTATTTATGACAATTGGTTCTGTCATATTTGCCTGGTTCTGGGTCCAAACATCAGGCATGGACGCAGCTTCACAAGCAAAACAGATTATGAAGGCTGGACTTCAGGTGCCTGGATTTCGAAAAGACGAACGAATCCTTGAACGATTATTAGAAAGATATATTACCCCCCTAACTATTATGGGAGCAGTAACAGTAGGAATCATCGCTGCATTTGCTGATCTTGCAGGCGCACTATCACGAGGAACAGGAATACTCTTAGCAGTGATGATTATTTACAAACTATATGAAGAAATTGCTAAACAACACATGATGGATATGAATCCCATGCTTCGAAGATTCATGGAATAAAACGATGTATGCATTCCTTGATCCAATTCTCTTACCATTCTTACACATCTCACCACTTATTTCCATTATAATACTCTCATTTCTGATTTCATTATTTATCACTATCGTCTATAAATACGTCACTGACCAGAACCTGATGAAGCAACTCAAAGATGAAATGAATACACTTCAAACAGAGATGAAAACACTTAGAGATAATCCACAAAAAGCACTTAGCGTACAAAAACAGGTTATGGAAACCAACATGAAATATATGATGCAAAGCCTCAAACCAACCATTCTAACCCTCCTCCCACTTATTATCATCTTTGGATGGCTTTCAGCACATTATGCCTATGAACCTATCAAGCCAGGCCAGGAGTTTGCTATTCTTTTACATGGCGAAATTGATGGCAACAATGCTACTCTTTATCCTCCCCTTGGAATAACCCTACTTGATGAACCAACCAAAAAAATCACTGCAAACAAGGCAAGATGGGGACTTAAAGCAGAAGCAGGCAACCATATTATTACAATAGGCATTGGAAACACCACTTTTCACAAAAAGATTCTTGTAACAACAGATCGCTCATATGAACCAGTGAGCACACCTATTAATGCTGACGGAATCCAACGCATTGATACAGAACAATCAGAGCTAAAACTCCTAAACATTTTTGGCTGGGAGATTGGATGGCTTGGAACATACATACTCTTCTCTATCCTATTCTCAATGATACTACGAAAGGTTCTGAAAGTTTATTAAAGAAATTAGCAGTGGTTCTTGACAAAACACCAATCGTCGAGCTTTATAAACAGACACATTTAAATACCAACCTACATTTATAAACAAAAAACTTAGGGGTTGGAAGAAACTATGCCAGCAGCAAAAAAACAACCAGCAAAACAAGAAGGAAAACGTGAGATTAGAATTGTCAATATTGTTATTTCTACTTCACTAGAACATGACATCCCACTTGAAAAAATGGCAGCCACACTCTCAAATACAGAATATAACCCAGAACAATTCCCTGGACTAGTCATTAGAATTAAAGATCCAAAAACCTCAGCACTTATCTTTAGTTCAGGAAAGGTAGTTTGTACTGGCGGCCGCACAATGGAAGAGGTTAATGAATCTATCAAAAAGATCATTAAATCACTTGAAAAGATTGGCATTAAGATCAAAGTTGACCCTGTTATTAAGATCCAAAACATTGTAGCCTCAGGAAGCATCGGCATGGATCTGAATCTCAATACCTTAGCTATGAAACTTGACAATACTGAGTACGAACCTGAACAATTCCCAGGCCTTGTCTACAAACTTATTGATGACAAAGCAACATTTCTCCTTTTCTCAAATGGCAAAATCGTTTGCACTGGAACTAAAACAGAAGAAGATGTTCATCGCGTGCTAGACAAACTAATAAAAAATCTTAAGAAAGTTATGTGATACTATATTTTTCTGAACAAATAAAGAAATTGCCTGAAAACTGACCATCCCACCCTTCGCTTCACTCACTCCGCAGCAAGCTGCGATTTATTGGTCAGTTTTCTCGCTTTGTGACTGTCAATTTCTATAGGAAATAACCTTAATTTTAGGATATTTCACAAACGAAAGTAAGGTTATTTCCTAATAATCAAATCACTTTAATAATGGTAAAACATCTGATAATTAAAGTGATTTGATATAATTTCAGAATCGTGTTGTGCAACCGTAGCAGAGCTGCGGAGTATTGAACCCAATTCTGAAATAACCAGACGATTGTCGACAACATATAACATATATAAAGGTATGAGAGACTCCCACTATCTATGGAGGTTATGGAACAAATACGAACATGGGGTGAATTTTTTAGAGAAAATTATTATGCAGACCTTCTCGAACATGCGCGCAAACAAGAATACTGGGTTGATATTGATTTTAGCACATTAAGCAAATTTAGCATTGAAATTGCAGACACTCTTATTACCCAACCAGAAGAAATGCTAAAAGCAGCTGAAATAGCAATTGGACAAATGGATCTTCCTGGTGAACGGAAACCATTCCAAGTAAGAATCTTTAACCTTCCCAGAAGCCAAAAAATCCTTCTGCGAGAAATTAGAAGCACACATTTAGGCAAACTTATCTGGACAACAGGTGTAGTAAGAAATAAAGGAGAAGTACGACCACATGTAACATCAGCAAAATTTGAGTGCCCAGCATGCGGAAATGTCATCAATATTCTCCAACTTGACAAAAAATTTAAAGAACCAACAAAATGTAGCTGTGGACGCAAAGGAAGGTTTAGACTTCTTTCTAAAGAACTTATTGATGCACAAGGACTTGTTCTTGAAGAAGCCTCAGAAGAATTAGAAGGAGGAGAACAACCAAAACGACTTAATGCCATACTCAAAAACGATCTTGTTAGCCCACTCTCAGAAAAAAGGACGAATCCTGGCACAAAGATTATTATTACCGGATTTGTCAAAGAAGTACCAACCCTTCTTCGCACTGGCGGACAAAGCACAAAATATGATATTATCATTGACGGAAACCATATTCAAACAACACAAGAAGATTTTACCGAACTTATTATTAGTGAAGAAGAAAAAGAACAGGTTCTTGCATTATCAAATGATCCTAAACTCGTGAAAAAAATGGTAGAATCACTTGCACCTACTATTTATGGCCATGACAAGATCAAAGAAGGCCTTCTTCTACAACTTTTTGGAGGTGTACGTAAACAACGCCCAGATGGTGTTATTACAAGAGGAGACACACACATTCTTCTTATTGGAGACCCTGGTGCTGCAAAATCACAAATGCTCAAGCGACTGGCTGTAGTTGCACCAAAATCAAGATATACAACTGGAAGAGGATCAACAGGAGCTGGACTTGCAGCCTCTGTTGTCAAAGATGAATTTTTACAAGGCTGGAGTCTTGAGGCAGGAGCATTAGTACTAGCTCACAAAGGAGTTTGCCTTATTGATGAACTTGATAAAATGAGTAAAGAAGATAGCTCATCTATGCACGAAGCACTTGAGCAACAAAGCGTGTCCATCTCAAAAGCAAACATCCAAGCTACACTACGATGTGAAACCTCAGTAGTTGCAGCTGCAAACCCAAAACTAGGCCGCTTTGACCCTTATCTTACTGTTCCTGAACAAATCAATCTTCCTGTAACACTTATTAATCGATTTGACCTAATCTTTATTATTAAGGACGTCCCTGATCCTGCAACTGATGAAAAACTTGCATCATTTATCCTTTCCTTACACCAAAATGTTAGTTCACACGAAGCCCAAATTGATACCAAATTCTTACGCAAATACATTGCATATGCCAAACAAAACATATTCCCTAGTATTAATGACGAAGCACTTAACGAAATAAAAGATTACTATATCAAAATGCGGGCTAGTGGAAAAGGTGAAGGACATGCAAAAACAATCCCAATCTCTGCACGACAACTTGAAGGGCTTATACGACTTACTGAATCTTCTGCACGACTTCGCCTTTCACAAATAGCAGAAAAAAAAGATGCGCGACGTGCAATTGAACTTGTTGATTATTGCCTACGCCAAGTAGCGTATGATGAAGAAACAGGAACACTTGATATTGACAGACTCACAAGCGGTGTTACTGCAGCAAAACGCAACAAGATCGGACTTATCAGAGAAGCTATTAACGAACTTACCAATACACTTGGAAAAACATTCCCTCTTAAAGACCTTATTGACGCAACTCGAGAAAAAGGATTATCAGAAAAAGACGCTGAAGAGATTATTGAACGCATGAAGCGCGATGGAGATATTTTCGAACCAAGAAGAGGATTTCTCTCAAGAATGTGACTTGGTACTTGTTTAG
>CAZQZJ010000001.1:0-72266 GCA_964597775.1 uncultured Methanosarcinales archaeon | reverse complement strand
CTATTAGTTCATATGCCATATTCTACTTGTCACCTATTAGTTCATATGCCATATTTTAGATTTTCACCATTTTGATTTGTAATATTATAACTCCACAGGAAATAAAGGGGTCAGTGGTGGTACTTCTTTAAAACAAATTTGACGTTTTTATTACGTTGTTACTTTACAATAGCAAAAAAGCTCATATTTAAATAGGATTGGTCTTTTCTGCTCTTAGACAAAGAACATACGAGGCTTTATGATTGTCCAGAAAGAGTTTTTAACAAAACTTAAGGATTTTGGATTAAATAGCTATGAAAGCAAACTCTGGACCGCACTTCTCTCACGCGGAGTTTCTTCAGCTGGCGAACTTTCTGACATTGCAAACGTGCCACGCTCTAGATCATATGATGTGCTTGAAAGCTTGGAAAGAAAAGGATTTATTATCACCAAACTTGGCAAACCTATCAAATATATTGCAGTACCTCCAACTGCTGTCGTTGACCGTGTTAAAAAAAAGATCATTGAAGACTCAGAAAAACAAACAAAAGCTATTGAAACATTAAAAGGTTCTGAAATACTTTCCGAACTCCAACTTCTTCACTCAAAAGGAATTGAGATGATCGAGCCTACAGAACTTACTGGCACAATACGAGGTAGACCAAATATTCTTAACCAACTAGAAAGTATGATTAAAAACGCTGAAAAATCTGTTATACTCTTAACAACTGAAGATGGAATTATCCGAAAATCAGAATTCCTTAAAGGAATTTTCTCCAAAATAAAAAATAAACATATCAATATTACTATTCTTACCCCAGTTAACAAACACACACAAAAATTTATAGAACCTCTCCGCGAATTTGTTTCTATTAAAAATATAACTGCACCAATGGGACGATATTGCATTGTTGACTCACGTGAAGTACTGTTCATGCTTCTTCCTGACAAAACAACACACCCAACATATGACTTTGGTGTCTGGGTAAACAGTCCCTTTTTTGCAACGTCATTAGAACACGCGTTTCTAAAATAAAGAAGATTTAAATACAACCTCTTTAGGAATATAGACGATAACATGAGGTATTACCTATGGCTGAAGACGCAATATTAAGACTCACTCTAGCTGTTATTATAGGAACCTTACTTGCTATAGTATACTGTATGCGTATCCTTGTTCTTATGGAACGTCGTGTAGCACGCATGGAGCTTCATATTGAAAAAATTGCAGAACGTGTTCTTCGTGAAGAAATTCGTATTGAACAGAGTCTCAAAAAACGGAAAAGACGTTGAGTTTCATGCAAAACCAGATTCTTAAGGATATAAACAATTTAAATATTCAAGGAGCTGCAGCTATTGCTAGATCAGGATTACGATATATTAAAGAGACTATCCTTTCTACACAAACACAAAACACATCAATCCTACACAAAAAAGTTAGATTAGCATCTAAAAATGTATTATCCCTACGTCAAACCGAACCATTGTTATACAATCTTATTCATTATCTTTTTTTAGAACCTCCTACCGGAAGCGTCACTCTTTACAAGCGCTATCTTTTACATCGTGTAAACTTACTTATACAAAAATTAGATAATCATTCAAGTTATATTACTAATATAAGTCTTGCAAAAATTTCATTTCCATGTACTATTTATACTCATTGCCATAGCAATACTGTTGATCAAATTCTTGTTGCTGCAAAGAATAAAGGAAAACGATTCTTAGTAAATATAACAGAGACACGTCCTACATTTCAAGGACGTAAGACAGCTACCTCTCTGGCAAAAGTACATATTCCAGTATCCTACTATATTGACTCTGCAGCGCGTTTGGCTATTAAAGGAGCAGATCTTGTAATTTTAGGATGTGATTCTATTACTCAAACTCAGATCATTAACAAAATTGGTTCTGGTATTATCTGCCATCTTGCACATGATCTTGACATTCCTGTTTATATTATAACACATGCTCTTAAATATGATCCTAGATCAAGATATGGCCGAGATACACCTATTGAATATAGAAATAATAAAGAGGTTTGGGATAATCCTCCTCTTGGTGTGACTATTCACAATCCCGTATTTGAGCCTATTCATCCAGAACTTGTTACAGGAATTATATCAGAATTAGGCATCTTGCCTCACAACGCATTTATTACAGAAGTACGCAAAGAATATCCTTGGATAGAACACACATTTCATTAAGACTTAACCAGAATTTTTGATTTTTCCAATCTCTTTTTCAAGATTTATAATAATATCTGTATTATCTTCTTGGTTTAGTAATTTACCACATTCAGGGCATTTGTAACCAAAATCAGTTGCTTGTTCAAAATCTAGCCTGATACAACGGCTAAGGCACGCATAAAAATGTGATGCTTTTTCGCGATCAAGACGCTCGCGTAGCATATCTAATCTTTTTTTCTTTAGAGTACCAACTAAATCCTTTACTCTTGGAGTATTAAATGTCCAATAATAAATATACCATCCTTTTGTCTTATCTTTTTTCCGCGTGAAACTTACCAAATTCGCATTATATAACCTGTATAACATATTTCTTGTTGTGTTAATCTCTTCAGCAATATCATGTGCAAGTTTAAACTCAGAAATATTCTTTTTTCCCTTCAACGCCTTAACTATCTTTAACGTGTCTTTTCCAGCCACTTCAGAGATAACTTGCTCTACCACTTTTGGTGTAATTTTAATAGAACCTTTCATTATTTATAAACGTCATAAGAGCTTTATAAACCTTGCCCACTATCTTGGAGAACCTCATCAAAAAGCAGTCCTCTTATTTTCATATCTTCTGCACATAAAGAAAAAGGTTTTTCTATGTTATCAAATCTAGATGACCCTATAAAATACCAACCAATCTGATTAAATTTTACAGCTATCCATGGCTCTGCATTCATAACCGATGCAAACATTTGCAATCCTTTGATATCTTCCTTGTAAATATATTGCCTTGTTTGTGAAGTCACTTTTGCTTCAATAACAATAATTCTTGGATATTTAGCAGCAATAATATCAGGTGATGGATAACTCATAGAACCAGATCCGGCAACCCTAGCAGCCACCCATCCAGATTTCCAAAACATATGAATAAGCTCACGTTCAGCATTTGTACCTTTTGCTTTTTGATTCATATGGTAACACGCAAGAAATCCCTTGCACATATGCTATTTGGAAAAATAGTTTTTGCATCTTCTTCTATCTGGTTTATTCCACCATATCTTTGTGAAAAATGAGTAAGATACAATTTTTTTGCATCTGATTGTGATGCAATCTGCGCAGCTTGTGTGGCAGTAAGATGACAATATTTTTCTGCTTTCTCTTGATGCGTATGAGAATACGTTGATTCACATACTAATATATCAGCATGATTCGCAAGATCCATTGTCGACTTACAGACTGCTGTATCAGCAATGTAGGCAACTCGTTTTCCTGGAATTGTGATTAACATATCTTTCGGATAAATCTTTTTTTTGTTATACACAATCGACTTTCCAGCTTTGAGCTCTGCAACATGTGGCCCTTCTTTAATCCCTAAAATATTCATCTTTTTCTTGTCAATATTATGACGGTCTTTTTCAACAAATATATATCCTATACAAGGAATAGAATGATTCAGTGGTGCAGCCCATATCTCAAATTCAGCACAGTCTTCAATCTTTTCTAATTGTTTTGGATGAACTTCATGAACAATAATATCTATCTTATTCCCAAATATACATGTATTAAATAAATGAGCCATACGTAATTTTGTTTCTTGAGGCCCATACACATGCAGTGTTGGAGTGTTTTCCTCATTACCTAATGTTTGGATTAAACCAATTAAACCAGAAACATGATCCCCATGCCAATGGCTAAGAAGAATCCTTGTCACTGATGTTCTTTTAATACCTACAATATTCATTTGTCGTTGTGTTCCTTCACCGCAATCAAAAAGTATACCTTCATTTCTAAATGAAAGATAAAAACTAGACACATTCCTCTCTTTTGTAGGAACCATACATGATGTGCCTAGGAAAGTAAGCTCCATTTCTTCACCTATCAAGCCAACCTTTATAAATATTCGGCATACTAAATTAATATGACAACATTAGTGGATAAGAACACCACTAAAGAAGTCGTTTCTGCGCGATTTCTTGGTGATAGGGTTCTTACTGACGCAACTGATCGTGCTAAAGAATTATATGAACAATCTTGTTATGGCGCATTACTTGATAACGGAATATTACAATTATCACATCCTGAAGCCCTTTATCTACTTGAGAAAAAGAGAATAACAATCTTACATGGGAAAAAGAAGGTCACTCCAGAAAGTTTTCTTAAATATATTCAGAAGAAAGACGATTTATTCTGGACTAGATATTGTGTTTTTAAAGATTTACGCGATAGGGGATATATTGTAAAAACCGCATTAAAATTCGGGGCAGATTTTCGTGTATACGATCGAGGAATTAAACCTGGTGAGGATCATGCAAAATGGGTAGTATTCCCACAACAAGAGAGTTCTGTGTTTACTTGGTATGAATTCTCAGCTAAAAATCGTGTTGCACACTCTACACGTAAAAGACTTCTTATAGGTATTGTTGATGATGAAGGAGATGTCACTTATTATGAAGTTAAATGGATCAGACCATAATTTTTCCACAAAGCCTTTTATAATTAAGGTATAATCTATCTAATATGGTTATCACAGATACTGTTCTTGAGCTGATTCAGCGAAAAGGTCCTGTTATTCCAGCACATATAAGCAAGGAAATAAATCAAAACATTATGATGACAAGCGCTGTTCTTTCAGAATTAAGCAGTCGTGGCAAAGTAAAGGTCAGTTCTGTAAAAATTGGAGGGTCACCACTTTATTATTTACCAGGACAAGAACACAAACTTATTCATTATATTCAACATCTTGATGCAACTGAACAAAAAACAGTAACTAGACTTGAAGCACAAGGTGTTATACAAGAGGCAGATTCTGAACCACTTCTGCGATACACACTTAAAGTAATTAAAGATTTTGCTATTCCACTCACAGTAAAAACACAGACATCAACAGAGACATTTTATAAATGGTTTTTGTTGTCTGATGCTGATGCAGAACTTAAAATCAGAGAGATCATGGTATCAAAAAATGTATTTGATTCTATTTCAGAGACACATGAAAAACCCCAACCTTCCTCCCTAACACCACATCCAGCAGTAGCTACAGAAACTAACCAAGAAGAGCCAACATCACCTCTTAAAACAATTTTTACACAAGATAAAAAAAAGAGAAACGAACCATTTCATTCTCTTGTTGAACAATTTTTCTTAGACAATAAGATTGTTATTGATCAAGAAAAAATAATTAAGAAAAATACTTGTCATGAATATATTCTTCATATTCCAAGCCTTGTAGGGATTGTTCAATTTTATTGCCATGCAAGCAACAAAAAAAGAATATCTGAAAATGACTTATCTATACTTCATGTTCAAGCAAGTTACCATAAACTACCAGGACTTCTTATTACTACTGGTGAACTAACAAAGAAAGCAGAAGGGATGATTAGTAAAGAATTAAAAGGATTAATTGTTAAAGTGTTGTGAACATGGGAGTTGCACTTAAAGATATTCTTATCCAGAAGGAAATTAGTACAGAAGAACTTAGCATGCGAACACTTTCAGTAGATGGATTTAACATACTCTATCAATTTTTAACAACAATCCGCCAACCTGATGGTAACCTATTTACTAATTCGAATGGACATATCACCTCGCATCTTATCGGACTCTTCTTTCGATCTACACATTTGATGAATAAAGGAATTAAACTTATCTTTGTATTTGATGGAAAACCACCACTAATTAAAGAAGAAGAAAGACTTAGACGGCAGGAGTTAAAAGAACAAGCCAAAACAATGTATAATCAAGCAGTCTTATCTAAGGAGACACTCTTAATGAAAAAATATGCATCAAGAACCACTTACCTAACGCAAGAAATGATTACTGATGCAAAATCCCTTCTTGATGTACTTGGTATTCCTTGGATTCAAGCCCCAAGCGAAGGAGAAGCACAATCAGCACATCTAGTAAAAAAAGGAGTAACATGGGCTTCAGTGAGCCAAGATTTTGATTCATTATTATATGGATGTGATCGTCTAATTCAAAATCTTTCTGCAACAGGCAGAAGAAAGAGAACTGCAAAATTAGGAACCATACCTATTCAACCAAAACTTATTGATCTTAATCAAAACCTCAAGGTTATGGGAATTACTACTGATCAGCTTATTGCGGTAGCTATACTTATCGGGACAGATTATAACAAAGGGGGTGTTAAAGGTATAGGTCCAAAAACAGCCTTGAGGCTTGTAAAGATGCACGGAGAACATTTTGATGAACTTTTTAAGGATGTTGATTTTGATAAGCATTCTCATCATCATTGGAAGGAGATTTTTGATACATTTAAGACAATGCCTGTTACTGATGATTATAATATTATATGGAAAAAGCCATCTTTTAATAGGCTTCGTTCATTTCTTATTGATGAACATGGTTTTTCTTTGGATCGTGTAGAAAAAACAATTAAAGAGCTTGAAGCATCAGTAGCATTCCATAATCAAAAATCAATCTTTGATTTTAGGTAATATGGCAACACAAAAACATTATAGTTTGTTTGAAGCAGTTAAGGACAAATTAAGTAAAAGTGAACAGAAACATATTCCAAGAAGTTACGATACTCTGGGTAATCTTATCATTATTGAAATTCCTAAAGAAATTGAAAAAAAAGAGAAGATAATCGGCCAAACCATTCTTAATCTCAATCCTCATATCCTAACAGTTTGTAAAAAAGTAGGCACTCGTTTAGGAATTTATCGCAAACAAAAACTAAAGATTATTGCAGGGAAAAAAAGTAAAGAAGCACACTATATTGAGAACGGTGTTCATATTGTGCTCCATGCAGAAAAGGTATATTTCAGCCCTCGTCTTTCTTCTGATCGTCTTCGTATTGCCAAACTTGTACAACCAAATGAACGCGTTCTTGTAATGTTTAGCGGATGTGGACCATATCCTCTTGTGATTTCACGTAATCAACCAAATGTAAAAATAGTTGGTGTGGAATCTAACCCAATAGCACATACCTATGCAGAAGAAAATAAACGTATCAACAAATTCAAACAGATTACCAACTATCTTGGTGATGTTAGAAACGTTGTTCCTAAACTAGGACTTTTTAATCGCGTTATAATGGCCCTACCTAAATCTGCTATGGATTTTTTAGAGATAGCAATACCAGCACTTGCACCAAAAGGATATCTTCATATCTATTCCTTTGCTCATGAGGACTATTTTCTCCATGAAGCAGAACGAATAAAGAATATATGCAGCAAACTAGGAAAACCATGCATCCTTATACGTGTTGTTAAATGTGGAGCTTACAAACCTCACGTGTATCGCATCTGTATTGAGCTACATGCACTAAAATAAATAAGTGCACTCCCCAGTTACATCCGTTTATCATTGGCAAGGCCTCATCGGGTGTTCACACGGTCATTGTGCACTTTTCTACAATGTTCTTAGAAGTTATAAAGATGTCGTGAATATTATCCAAACATACTCTTATACTCATCAGATTCAGCAAGTTGTTCTTCCTTGATCTTTGCAATGGCAGCTAGAAAATCTCCCATCATAATTTTTGTTTTATTTCTTCGAATTGCAAAATAACCAGCTTCAGTGCAAACAGATCTTATCTCAGCACCAGAAAATCGGTTCATATCAGTTGCAAGCACTTCTTTATTCACCAATTTATCAAGATTCATGTGTTTAGAATGAATATTCAAGATTTCTAATCTACCATCATAATCTGGATGTGGGACATAAATTAAGCGATCCAAACGGCCAGGGCGAATAATAGCAGGATCAAGTATATCTCTTCTATTGGTACATCCAATAATTTTTACATTATCTAAAGATTTGAATCCGTCAATTTCAGCAAGTAATTGCATAAATGTTCGCTGAACCTCTCGCTCACCAGAGGTTCCAACATCAAGTCTTGTTGCAGCAAGTGCATCAATTTCATCAATAAAAATGATTGACGGAGATTTTTCTCTTGCAAGATCAAATACTTCTTTTACCATCTTTGCTCCTTCACCAATAAATTTTTGCACTAATTCAGATCCAACAATCTCAATAAATGTTGAACTTGTTGATGAAGCAACAGCTTTTGCAAGCAATGTTTTTCCTGTGCCTGGTGGACCATATAACAAAATTCCTTTTGGAGGATGAATACCAATTTTGCGAAATAGTTCTGGTTTAAGTAATGGTAATTCGATAACCTCACGAATTTCACGCTCCTGATCTTGTAATCCTCCAATATGGGACCAGTCAATAGTAGGCTTTTCTATTATTACAAATTTTTCTACTTCAAAACGCTTTGGTGAGTTAATCTTTTGGACAATAGTCAAGTTTTTCTGTTCAGCTAATACAGTGTCACCGCTAATGCAACTTACAGCTTCTGGTGCAACCCCAACGAGAAATTCATTTCCATTAGGAAGACGTACAATAGCAGAATCATCATGCATCTCTTTAATTTTACACACAAGCAATGGCTTTTTTCTATATCGCTCAATTTCTTGTTTTAGATTATCTACTGTTTCTTTGAGAAATCTATTTTCTTCCTCTAACCCAGACAGATTTGATGCATAGGAATAGGCAATTTTATCGTAATCTTCCTGCGTTGTCATCCAAAAACTACACAGAATAGAACTTTATAAAGATTACTTGTGATCTTTATTAACATTAATAATAAGTCATTAATAAGTGGTTATAAAAAATGCTTAATGTCGGCCTCGGGCCAACTTAAGTTTTTGTACCAAGAATACTGCTTGGTCTGAGCATAGCGAAAGACCAGCAGAAAGGAACTCGAGAGCAGTGGTTTTAAATTTGACTAGAAGCGAAGACGAAAAAGAGGGTTCAAAAGGGGCACTCCTCCTTTTTTCATCTTTTTTTACAAAATGTCATCCCTTGTTAGTAAATGATCTTTCAATACATACAGAAAGGTTTAAATACGCACCTTGACAACGTCCCAGGCATGGCTGAAGAGGATAAAAAGTTCTCAAAACAGATTATTGGTAAGACTATCGTATCCAAAACAGGTAAACGTTTTGGTGAGGTTGGAGATATTATTTTTGAAACGCGTTCAGGAGAATTAATTCATATGGTTCTTGTTAATCCTACCTCTTATTGTGAAAAACTTGAACTTGAAAAGGACAAAGAAGGAAATCTTCTAGTACCATTTTCCTCAGTTATTGCTATTGGAGATTTTATGGTTATTTCTGAGGAGGATATCATCTAATTACTAAGCCCAACAGCAGCGACTTGGGCTAAAAAGACTTCAATTTGAAGTATTTCATCAGATCCTTCAACCATTCGAAACTCAATCTCTCCACACTTATCAATTAATTCTACTTTCTTTTTATCTGAAATATCAAGCTCCCAAATCTCATGCTCAATCTGTTTAATAGCATCAATGCCTGATAAAGAGTATTGTTGGAGTACTTCAAAGAGCCTTTTTCTTGCATCAATAAACTTATTTTGTAATGCAAGATTTAATACTTCTTGCATTTCTTTAGGTTTAGCAACAGAGGACATTGAGAATACTGTATCAGTTGTAAGTTCTTTGTTTACTGCAGCACAAGACTGCATAATATTCTCCAAGCGTCTACAATCTCCTTGACAAACTTGCACAAATGCTTCTCGCACATCATTAGTTAAGATCAAGCCTTCTTGAGCAGCAATATAATTAATAACATGCAGGATATCATCCTTTTGAAGCGGTTTAAATCTGAATACGGCACAACGTGATTGAATCGGATCAAGTATTTTTGATGAATAATTTGCGCTTAAAATAAATCTACAGGTTTGAGCATAGTTTTCCATAATTCTTCTTAATGCTTGCTGGGCTTCCTTTGTTAATGCATCACACTCATCTAAATGAATAATCTTAAAGGGAGTATTACCTATAGATCTTGTTCTGGCAAAATCCTTTACTTTTACACGAACAACATCAATTCCTCTTTCATCAGAGGCATTTAATTCCAAAAGATTATCATGCCATAGGTCTCCAAATAGTTTCTTTGCGATGACCAAGGCAAGCGACGTTTTACCAACACCTGCAGGGCCTACAAAGAGCAGATGTGGCATATTTTTTTGTTCAACAAAGGCCCTTATCTTTGATATAATCTCTTCTTGACCATATATATCAGAAAATTCCTTTGGTCTATATTTTTCAGTCCAGATAGATAATATCTCCATACAAAGCAGAAACCTAGCTCATTTTAAAACCTTACTTATTCAGAACGCTTTACTAAAAGGTTTGTTTCAGTAGTATCTTCATAATCATAATTTAAATCAATAGTTACTGGGAATTCGAAATCGCCAGGACGTTGCAATGTCATAGTACAGGTTACTGTGTTGGACCCATCAAAAAGAGTTACTTCACCTTGATTTGGAACTGAATTACTCGATAATCCTACACATTCCACACCAGAGGCAGGCTCTCTCACATTTACAAATACCTTTTGTTCTGTGGCTCGGATCGATGATTTCTCACATCCTGTTAGTTTGCGATACAGAAAACCTGTACCAACATGCTGGATCTTAAATGTAAATGCTACTTTATCCTGAGCCCGTGTTGATTCTTGTAACGAGACGATTTGAACTGGTGCTCCTGAATTAGCAACCTTTTTTTCTTCATTAATAGTACAAATACCTCCTGGTGTTGGATTTAAAACATTTTTGCGACTGCATAACTTACTTGTGGCAATTGTTCCATAATTATAACAAACTTCAGCACGTAGTGGGAAATCCAGTGCAGAACCAGTAATTCTACGAACATGGTTCAAATTTTTAAACTCAAGAAAAAAAGGATTAGATTCAAGTATATTACCACCTGCATCTTTACGACGAGGCAGCATATCATCTCCAGGAGACTTTATTAAATCATTAGGGTTTAGACCAAACTCAACAGGATCAATACCACTAAGAGACACTTTTACCTTATCTTTTGGCACTAAAAATTCGCCAATGTTTTGAATCTTGACCACCACTGCAAAAGGAAATCTACCACCATCATATACCTCTTTTGGAGGTGCATCGGCTTGGAATCCTACAGAAAAACCACTCAATCCTCCAATAAAAGGCGTGCTTAAACCTTGATTTGTTTCTTTTTGACATGCAGCAAGCATGAGTACAACACAGAACAAGATAATAAGTCGCATTGAAATCATACTGTTCGTACCCACGAGATTGATATAAAAATGTTTCTACTGAGAGGGCTCTGTTATGCTATCACGATTTAGCTAGACAAGTGTAGTTGTCTATTAAAGTCGTGATTTTACCTCTTCGAGGGGTGAGGTAAAATGAATAAGTTAACTTTTAAGAAGAGGGTTTGGATAGTTAAGGAATATGAAAAAGGTGTTAATGCTTCGAGTATTGCATTAACACAAAAAATTCATAGGAGTGCAGTATACCAAATTCTTGTGGTGCACAAAGCCGCTGCGTGACTTTGTTGCAACCTCATTGTCGATGCTAATCTCCTTTAGTGATACGGTTGAACTCAGGCTGCCGACAGTGACTTTCTACAGAGCCTACTGAGAGGCTACAATCTCTACTTGTCTTTGAATAGATTGCTGATATCCATAACTCAAATCAACAAGGAGCGGACTTACGTAGGCAGCTACAGCACGTGGAAGGATAAATTCACATTCAATACTGGCACGATTATTGAATAATCGTACATATCCCTGATCTAAAGGTTTGCATGAGGGAAGTATATTTGTTCCTGAAACCTCTACGCGATCAAGTCGTACTGCATCTACTTCATTAAATGAAAGACCTCGTTGATCATAGGGGGAACATTTTTGCGAGAATTCAGGCCCAAATTTATACACTAAACCATTACCTACATTAGCTATATCAATACGGAATCGTATTCTCCCAGGACTAGATTCTACTGTTGCACCTTGGACAGCTATTGGTCCACCTTGAGTTCCACCCATACTTACACTTATAGGTGTGCATGCTTTTTGTTTTAGTGTTGCTGAAAAAGGATCTGGATCAATGCAGACATTTCCCTGAGCAGTGCTATGATAGTTATAACATGCTGTTGCAATGATTGGAAATGGAAATTTGTCAATATTTTTTGAACGCAATGACCTAGGCATACCTTTAAAATTTACAAATCCATATTGTCCTTGAAGATTGAATTGTGTTTTACCTTGTAATTGTGGAATTGGTTCTCCAAATGTTGAGATCCCTGTAATAATACTAGGATCAAAACCAGATATATAGACCCGGTCTGTGGCTAATCCTACATCATAGGCTCCAGCATTGGTTACCTTAAGTTGTATATTAAAATCTTGATCATCATATTGTCGAGGTGGAGGCAGATTTGATAGAAATTCCATTCGTACACCTTCACTTCCAGTTCGAAATTCAGCAAACGTCTTTGTTTCCTTTCTTCCACCACCTATACAGGAAACAAGTAGGACAAGAAATACTATTAAGATATACTGCTTTTGCATACAATAGAACCACGACGATTGGTTATATAAACATTTCTCTTGGGAGAATAGTCATTGTTCTTGATACAGTAAATGTATATCCATATTCTAATATTATAGAAACTGGTGTTAAGAATGGTGCAAGACGAACATTGATTCCTTGTGGCAATTCACACTCTATATAATTCTCATCCTCATTTTCGCGCTTGAGTGTCAAGATCTCTTTATTACATTGTAACACTTGATCCTGGAATTGTGCACGAATACTCACACGATTAAACACATCTTTACTTGGATGGCCAGCGCAATAATTTTCAATTTGCGATGTGTCAATAATCTCTCCGTTTCCTTGATTTGCAATAAAGATTTTAATACGAAGATTTACACGATCACCAAGATCAGAAAGATATAATGATGGTATAACACGGGTTACAGATACTGGACCTCCTTGTCCATTTCCTAAACTTACCTCCTGTGCATCACATGATTTTTTTAATTGTCGCTGATTCGTAGGATCTGTATCAACACAAATAAATGGTGAAGCCTTGGTCTGATACTGGTAACAAAAACTTGTTGAGATTGGCACAGAAACACCACTTGTTCCACTTACCTTTTGAGTTTGTGCTTTGATATTAAGAATTATTTTTTCTCCATTAGGATTTATTCTTGATCTTCCTGCTAGTTGAATTACGCGTTGTTCATCTGGATTACGCAAGAGTACAAGTTGGGGGTTTGTACTAATACTAAATGCTACATTCTCAAGATCATTGGCTCCTTTATTACTAACCTCAAGAAGTAGGTTAAAGGGCGTTTGCTCAAAGAGTTGTAGTGGAGGGGTATTTGCAACAAAATTTGCTTCTAATCCTTGAGTTCCTGTATGAACTTGTACTGCAGTTGGTCCAGCAACTCTGCTTAAAGAATCACATCCAGCAAATATAATAAACACCATAACAAATAGAAAGCTTCTACCTGAGATTAACATCGCTACTTTTTTACTAACCCTAGATAATAGCACTGATACTAAATTGTGTAAGATATTCATACCTGTGACACTTCTTTTGCTTCTTCTTTTACTATTAAACTCGTGCTTTTTTCAATTTGGTATGTATAATCAGCAATCACCTTAAATGTCTTAATTGTATAAATACCAGTAAGGATATCTTGTGTACTTGAAGGCGTAAGATAAACTCGAATATTTTGTATACTTTTTATTCCAGTAGCTTTTATTGGAACACGATATGCCACACTCTGTTCATCATCACACCGTGCAAAAGGAATCTCATTGCAGGAACTCTGCAGGATTTCACCTTTTGGATCCTTACCAGCAACATCCCTAATCTCAAACCCTTTGGGTGTCACAATAATCAACTCTTTTAACGTCTTAATCGAACCTTCCCATAGATTGCGAATGGTTACTTTTAATATGTGCTCTGACGGATTAGTATCATCAATAACCAACACAGGCTTACCAACAGATAACGCTACAAGCACTGGACCTCCTGTTGAGATTGAATCACCAAGAGAAGCAAGACCATACTGACTGAAAAAAAGATTGTTTGGATCTGAACCTTCTTTTCTTGCGCGTTTGGTTAATGCTGCAAATAATTCGCTACTAATCACATAATGAGACACAGAACCTATAGTCTCAAAATCATAAAGCGCAGACATTGAAACATCATATGACCCTTTTGACAAGGATGAAAAACTGCAATCAGTATCATCATCATATTCAGAATAGATAGTAAGTCGCTCTTGAGGCCTTACTTCTCCTCTAATACGTTGTATTCCCTTTTCACTTGTCTTTGTTGCCTCGCATTGTAACACAACCGGAATCTCCTGATCTAACACCCCTGCTTTGAGCCGTGCTATAACAGTTATGGGCTCACCTTCAAGAAGTGGTACACCTGCAAGCGATGCAATATCTACAATAGTAAGCCCTACAAACTTTTTTTCTTGCTCTTGTTGCCCACCTATTGCTTCTTGGATCTGACGTTCAAATCCAGATGAAACTGTATCTGAAAATCCTAATATTAATCCCTTTGATCTTGTATATGCATACCAAAAGGATCGCACTGTATTACTCCATAAGATACCTATTGGTTTAGAAACATCGATAACATCAGCAGTTAGTCCTAATTTTGCAAAACTACTAATTCCTTGCGTTCCTGCCACATAACTAAAATTAATACTAAATATTACAATCCACAGACTAATATACAGCATACCAACCTGTCGTAGCTCTAAACGCGTTAGAAGCAAGAAGCACACCCAGATTGGAGCAAAGAGAATAATACCATCAATATAGACGCTAAACACATTTGGAATTAGTTTTGAGAGCAATCCTTTGACAAATGGTAACAAGAAAGAAAGAAAAGATACTAATGCAAACACACCCATATTCCTACCATTTTCACCAAGACCATAGACCCATAAAGCTATCAAAAACATTAACAAATATACAATTAGGAACTCTGCAGTAAATGAGGAGCGATCAAATCCGAGAATGGCATCTATAACATGAACAATAATTGCACATCCAAGTGCAAAATAGGATGCAGTTCCAAATACAAGAGTAAGGATAAGACCGAGTGCAGCAACCAACATCATGACTGGAATACCACCACCAAGATAAGAGATATATACTATCCCTATTGCAGCTAAGCAAAGTATAAGAAATCCAGTAGATGTTGATTCTTGAGCAGGCATTACTTGTGCCATGTTACCCTACTTAACCACAATACGAAGTTGTGGAATACTTATTGAAGTATCAGGAACTATCTCAATATAATTTCGATAACCTAAGAGTATGAATGTATTAAGATTTCTTACATAAAATGGCTCAATCTGATCAATATAGGTTACGTGTCCATTAATATTAAGCTGAGCACTTTTTGGTTTCTGATCATCAACAAAATCTATCTCAAGCATTACCCTAGCAGTACCACTCTGAACACTACTAAACAATTCTTGAGATATATCAAAATAGTTAATATAAGCCTTTGTCTTCTTAAGTGCAGTGATTAATTTCATATTTGAAAGATAATAATCGCCTTGATTTGTTTGGAATGTCAAGGTATTAACACCTTCTTCAAATACAGTTCCACTTATCTCTATTTGATTCTTCCCACCACAATCTGGTATACCAGAAAACACACGCTGATTATTAACCAATATCATCAAAGGACTAACATCATGCTCCTTACAATCAGATGTATACAACAACTTTGCTATAAGCAAATTTCTCTTCTCTTCTGGTGAAATCGCAAACACATTTTGAGATTTTTGCCGAGAAATATCTGTAACATCCCCAAGTATCTTGATATTATCAAAAGATATCTGATTTACACGCCAAAAAGCAAAACCAACATTGTTCACAACAAATTCAAGCGAATTTTCTTTTTGCAACCAATCTTTTCTGATTCGGATAGGTGCAGGTGATCGTGTTATTGCTGATTCGAAAATGACTCTGCCATTTAATTTAAGTGTTAAGATGCCAACATGTGCTGGTGCATCAAATGCTAATACCACATTATCTGTATGTTCTAAATCAGGTATAAGAAATGAAAGGTTTTCATTTCTTTGTGTAAACCACCCTTTTTTTATAAAAAAAGGGTTGAAGGATTCTAAAACCACAGCCTTTTTTGCCTCAAAAATGTGGCTTGGTGGAATACCATGCTCAATTGTAGGTTCGTGAGATTCGAGAAGCCCAACATGTTCTACAATTAATGTGGAATTTGCCAACCCTTGTGCAGTTGTTGGTGTTTCCTCAAGTAGTTTCTTTCTATCTGCTGGTGGCAGGAATAGGATATAAAATACTAGTAAAAGGGTGATGAGACCAACAAGTACCCATGCCTCATTTGCTGGCTGCGCTCTTTTATTAGGTATCATTATGGAGATTCCTCACCGTCAGGAGAATATTTAAACCTTTGGGCATTCTCAGAACTATGCGTAAACTATACTTTCATCCAAAGACAAAACAGCTTAAGTTAGCTCCTGATACAACAGAAGATTTATGGTATCTTTCCACAATTATTGATCCTGGAGATACTGTTGAGGCACATACCTACAGAAAAATGAAGGTTGGAGACGAGACATCAGCAACTGTTAAAAAATCAGTCATTGTTCAACTCTGTGTTGAAAATATTGAGCTTGCAGGAGATATTCTTCGCATTTCTGGTATTATTATTGGAGGCTCAGAAGAATTACCTAGGGGAGTGCATCACAGCATCAAACTTGATCTTCATGAACAAATCCTTATTCAAAAGCAAGAATGGCTATCATACCATCTTCAAAAGATTGAAGAATCTTGTAATAGCAAACCAGCACCTATTTTCATAGTGCTCCATGATCGTGATGAAGCATATATTGCACGTATGACAACTACAGGAGTAGAAGTGCTTTTGCATCTGAGGGGGGAAGCTGTTAAAAAAGATCGAGTAGAAAAGATTAAGGATTTCTATACTGAACTATCCACTCAATTGCGTGTTTATAATCAGCGTTTTAATCCTGATCGCATTATTCTTGCAAGTCCAGCATTTTTTAAAGAAGATTTTGCAAAAATACTTCCTTTGGATCTTAAGAAAAAAATAATTATGGCAACTGCATCATCAGTAAGTCTTAACGGAATTGATGAGATACTTAAACGTGATGAAACCAAAACAGTTCTTTGTACATACAGAATCGCACTTGAAATCCGTGATGTAGAATCTCTTTTTACTGAACTTGCTACCGATGGCAAAGCAGTTTATGGATGGAATGAGGTTTTGGCATTTGCCCAACAGAACGCAATACAACAATTGCTTATCACTGAATCATTTATCAAAATTAAACGAGAAACAAAAACCTATCCAGATCTTGATCGCATCATGCGCGCTGTAGAGCATGGAAATGGATATATTCGTATTATCTCAGACGCACATGAAGCTGGTAGAAAACTCAATGGAATAGGGGGGATTGCGGCAATTCTACGCTATAAAAAGAAATTTGAATAACCCCTCTCTGCACTATAAGTTTTCAATGCACTCATTCCATTGGGTGTCCTCACTGGTGGTTCGGACATCGGTTCCATTCTGGAGTCAAAGGTTCGCTTGTGAGCACCCCGAATCCAGCAGGATGAGCATGTCATTGGTGTTGAGCGCAGCAGCGCGATCATTGGTGGGTGCGAACTTTTGACAATTCTCTTTACTTAGAAATTAATGTGAATGCGTCCTTAGCTATCATCTCTTCTTCATTTGCAGGGAATACAAAGATGCTAATCCGAGAATTCGCAGATGAAACAGTTTCATTATTAATCTTATTATGCTCCTTATTAATCTGAACACCAAGCCACTCCAAAGGAGCTAAGACACTTTCTCGAAGCTGCCATTGGTGCTCTCCAATTCCACCTGAAAATGAGATCACATCAAGACCACCCATCTCAGCAGCATATGCTCCAATATATTTTGTTATTTGCAGTGAAAACAATTTTAATGCAATCTCTGCTTCTTTCGTGTGCAGTTTATAGATCTCCCGAATATCTTTTTGCCCTGTGAGTGCAAAAAATCCAGATTGTTCATTGAGTATACGTAACATTTCCTTTGCAGAGCGTTTTTCATGCTCCATTACCAAGAGAGGTATTGATGGATCAATACTTCCGCAACGGCTTGACATAACAACTCCTTCTAGAGGAGTCATACCCATAGAAGTATCAAAGGATAATCCGCGCTTGATTGCAGTTATTGATGAACCAGAACCAAGATGGCAACTTACCATATTCTCTGGAATTTTTCCTAATATACGAGATGCACGTTCTATCATAGATTGGTGAGATAGCCCATGAAATCCATACCTGCGAAATCCATACTTCTGACACATATCTTTTGGTAAGGCGTACATGCTATTTTCTTGCAAAATTGTTTCATGAAAAGAAGTATCAAACACACCAATATTATCAGCAAGACTATGAATAAGACACCATTTAACAATTTTTAATTCTGGCGCTTCATGCAGAGGTGCACATTCTACAAACCGTTCTAACATTTTTACAATACCTTTGGTAAGGATTGTTGGTTTGCGTAATGGACCTCCATGAACAATCCTATGTGCAATATGAGTAATCAAATTAAAAGATATCTTGTTCTTATCAAGGATTGAGACAATGGCATTTATTCCTTGTTCATAGGTTAATACTTCACCAATTTGCTCAATATTGCCACATATCTTTTTTCTTCTCTGCTCAAAAACAGCATATTTAATAGATGACGAACCAACATTAAGAACTAGAAGCATTAAGACCACATCCCAATTTGAACACTGCTTATTGCAGCAAGATCAACAATATCTTTAACACTACACCCTCGTGACAATACATTAACCTGCCTATTAAGACCTAAAATAATCGGCCCTATTGCCTGTGCATTACCTAATCGTTCTACCAATTTATACCCAATATTCCCTGCATTAATATCAGGAAAAATAAGCACATTTGCACAACCTTTAAGCGGCGAATCTGGACATTTTATCTGTGCAACTGAAGGAACAATCGCAGCATCAACTTGAATTTCACCATCAACAACAAAACTCGAATCATACTTTTTGACTAATTTAGTTGCTTGCACTATTTTATCAACAAAAAGGTGTTGCGCAGAATTATGCGTTGAAAATGATAACATAGCTATTTTAGGATGCATTCCTAATTTCTTAGCAAAGTTTCCAACCATGATCGCAATTCTTGCTAACTCCTCTGCTGTTGGATCAATGACCACTGATGGATCAGCAAAGAGATACGGCTTCTTTTTTACCAACATCAAAAAACAGCTTGTTACTTTTTCTCGTGACCCAATTATTTTAAGTGCTGCGCGCATGGTTTGCGCAGTTGTATATTGTGCACTTGCAATCAAAGCATCAGCACGTTGTTGCTGCAATAACAACATTGAAAGCCATAACCTATCTTGACATAATTTACTTGCTTGTTCCTTACTCATTCCTTTATGCTTGCGTAATCTTACAAGCAGATCACAACACTTTTTTCTAGTAGACAAATCAGTACCAATAATTGTTATTTTATTTTGCAAACTCTTAGGAATCTTGATAATTGATGGGAAAGAGTCAAGGAGGATTGGATGAGCCAATCCTTTTGCAGCAATGATTTCTACTGCTTTACATATTCTCTTGTCATCTGATTCTGGAAAAATAATCTTTGCCGGGTTTTGCTGTGCCTTTTTATAAATAGTGCGAATCATATCCATTAATAAAATCATCATTTTCGTCTATAAATAGCTTTGCAGGAGCAACCCTTAAATAGGTGTGAGGTGATCATTACTACCAAGTAGAAGTTTGATATTTAATCATAAAACAACAACAACATATAACAAAAACAGAAATATATTAATAATACCACAACGTACGACCACTTAATCAAGAAAGGGGGAATCATCACCATGCTTGTCAAAGACGAATTTTTATCAAAACTACGCCGACTCTTTAATCTGAATTTATACGAAGTCAAAATCTGGGCTGCGCTTTTGTCTCGAGGAGTTTCTGCAGCAGGCGAACTTTCAGATATTGCTGATGTTCCAAGATCCAGAGCATACGATGTGCTTGAATCGCTTGAAAAACGCGGATTTGTAATTATGAAACTTGGCAAACCAATAAAATATATTGCAGTTCCACCATCAGAGGTTGTAGAACGTGTCAAGAAAAATACTAAAACAGAGGCAGAAGAACGTGTTAAAAGACTCGAAGAACTCAAAAACACAGATGTTATTGAAGAACTCTCTGCACTTCATAATCAAGGCGTTGAGCTCATAGACCCTACAGAACTCTCAGGCTCGCTACGCGGAAGGCAAAACCTGTATGCACATCTTGAACTTTCAATCAAAAACGCGCAAAAAAGCGTAACACTTATGACCACAACGCAAGGTTTGCTACGCAAATCTGATTCGCTTAAATCAGTCTTTGAAAAACTTAAGAAAAAAGGAGTGCGTATTCGCATTGCAGCGCCATTTGGTAAGGATTCCAAAACAGTGTTAAACGAATTATCGCCTTATGCAGAAATAAGGCACACTGATGCACGTGCACGGTTTACTATTATTGATGGAAAAGAAATGGTTTTCATGGTTCTTGATGATAAAGATGTTCATCCTACTTATGATATTGGTGTGTGGGTTAATACTCCTTTTTTCTCATCTGCTGTTGAGGCACTTTTTGATAATGCCTGGAAAAATATGAAGCCTATAAAGTGAGTTTCTTTATTTCAGAATTGGGTTCAATACCCCACAGCTCTGCTACGGTTGCACAACACGATTCTGAAATTAGAAATTGCCTGTCGCGAATCTAGAAAACTGACCAATACCACACAGCTTGCTGCGGAGTGAACGAAGCGAAGGGTGGGATGGTCAGTTTTCAGGCAACTTCTTTATTTTTTTTTTATCAAAGAGTTTTGTAAGATTAATTTCAGATCCAACAACAGGCGTACGAATCTCAAATGTGTCAAGAACACCAGGATAAATTTCACCTACATAACCAAAAGATTCCCCCTGAACAAGAATCTCTGCACATCTTCCTGGAGTAAAAGAAGGATGAAGTGCAGGAGAAGTACTATAAGAAATATCAAGTGCGCGCATCAAGGCATCAACAACTTGCTTTGCTTTAGTATAATCTACATTTGCATCAGCCATTGCAAATGCAAAATGATTAGAATCAATAATCGTTTTACCTTTCCTATTCGATACCTCGCCAGTTTCAAAAATGCACTGCGGAGTGGTATTATGCTTATTTTGTGATATACAATCCATAAGCAATGGAAGAATCCATGTACGCAGCACACTATAATTTTCTGATTTATACTCCCTAAGTTCAACAGTACCATTATCTGGATGATTCATCTTAGTATAAAGCAATGCTTTTGATGAAAGAATCGGACTAAGTATCTCCTGAAACTGCATACCAACAAGCACATCTCGACACGCGTCAATGAACTTAACAGTAGACTTACTCTCACCAACAGTATATGTTTGGAGTGGTTTATTTGGAATATTATTATATCCATAAGCAATAGCAACATCTTCAATAACATCAATAGGATGCATGACATCTCCTCTATAACTAGGAATGATTACACGTTTTCCCCTAGTTCCATAACGCATGCGTTCAAGGAGTTTAACAAGTTCTGGCGAAGTAAGATTAATACCTAAGGAAGAGAAAACACTTGCTGGCTCAAGCATTATTGTTTCTGTTTTAAATGATGGGGTGATATCTACATAGTTATCATACACAGTTTTGATACTAGACACATACCATCCACGATCAACAAATGCTGCAGCAAGAATATTACAAACAAGATGCAATGCATCAAGATCTATTCCAGTAAGTTCCACAAGAAGATCTGTATCACCTACTTTAATCTTACCAAGATGATCTGAATTAATAATTGGAGGAAATGAGAGAACAGCATTTCTAGCATCAATAAGAAGCGGATACATTGCACAGTTATCAAGAATCCAAGCATACGATTGTCCAGTTGGATGCAATTTAAGTATTTCAGTCAAATTAAGAGGTTTAGTACCTCCAAGAGGAATAAACTTGATTGATGTAGGAACGACAGTTTTGTACGTAACTGGAAATGTGATATCTTTGTAACGATAGACACCAATACTTACTTTCCTACGTTTCATTCCATATCCTTCACAAAGTTTTTCCTGGAATTGAATAAGTTGTCTAATAAAAGCATCAGTAATTGCCGGGCCTGATGCGCTGAATGCTGCAATATAAGGCCTTATATGCTGTACACTTTTATCAATGATAATCTTATCCTTACTTGGCTTTGCTGTGTAATCACCAATTCCTGTTTTGATGTTAAGAATGCCCCTAAAGAGCCGTGCCATACCCTCTGTGCTCCACAAGTATGGTTGATTTGTATCTTCAAATTTGATACGCAACGTGTCAATATTATCAAAGAATTCAATCTCAGCTTTTGCATAAACAAGTAGCTCTTCAATAGCTTTAATAGAGAGTTTCTTTCCAATGAGATAATTGATATCCTTAAGTGAGCAGTCAATAGTTGGCATCTAGACCACCTTTATATTACGCAGTATAGAAAGATCAGAAGTATAAAGTGTACGAATATCTTTAACACCCATATTAAACATACCAATACGATCAATTCCAAGACCCCAAGCTATAACTGGAACGCTAACACCAAGAGCTGAAGTAAGCTCTGGACGAAAGATACCTGCACCTCCAAGCTCAATCCATCCAAGTTCTGGATGTTTCGCATATAACTCACAACTTGGTTCAGTAAAGGGAAAATAACCTGGTTTAACACGAATATCACTTGTCTTTGCAAATTCCTCTGCAAAGAGCTTAAGAAGCCCCTTGAGATGTTGAAAATTAAGCCCTTCTTCAACAACAATACCTTCAGTTTGAAAAAAATCTGGGAGATGGGTTGCATCAATAACATCATATCGAAAACATTTTGCAATACCAAAATATTTGCCTGGAATCATAAGATTTTTTGAGGCAAGCATGCGTGCTGAACATGCTGTACCCTGCGTTCTCAAAAGCAATTGCTTGGTTCTTTGTACATCAAATCTGTACTTCCAACCCTTACTATTAGGTATACCCCCATTTTCATGAGCTTCTTTTACACGTTTAAGGATCTTTGGATCTACTTCACCATATGCAGGTTCTTTAATATAATATGCTTGATGGATATCACGCGCAGAGTGAAACTGAGGCATAAACAAAGCATCCATATCCCAAAATTCGCTTTCAACAAGAGGACCACTCATCTCAGTAAAACCAAGAGCAATGAATCTCTTGCGAACATCATCAAGAAAACTAAGATAATGATGTCGCCTACCAAAATTTAATTGTGGCACATTCATAACAACATCATATGATCTAAAAGTTTTATTTTTCCAACCACCCTGAGCAAGCATGCCAGGTGTAATGGAATCAATAACATTTTCAAAAATCAAGTCTACTGACAATAATTCTCTTCCAACCTCTGTAAAAGTAAACTCAATTTTTTTGATTATCTTACATTTAATAATCTCTTTACGTTTCTTAAGCAATTCAAGCGCATGTTTTTCATGCGGCAAAAGCGTACTTATATCAACAGGACCTTGCCTTAATAATCTTGAAAGAAACTGATCCTCCATAAGCTCTTTTACTGACAATCCTGCTGGAGTTAACCCTATCTTCTTGTCAGAATCAAAGAGAATAAGCATACGCTTTCGAAGTGCACCAACTGCAGCTTGTAACTCCTCATCATCAAGATTAGTTTGACTCTTTATTTGCGCAATATTACAAGATCCTTTTTTAAGAAAATGAAGAAGTATACACTCTGGAAGCCCTGTTTTTGCATACTGTTCACCATTCTTATCAAGGCTCACAAATTCAGCAAGTGTGCTTTTGGTGTGAAGAACATCCTTATTTTCAAGCCAATGGAGTGCACGAAGAATCTCAACTTCCTGCATACCACTCAAGTTGATAAGATCATGAACTGTTTGTCCTTGCTTAAGAAAAGGAAGAATCTTGCGTTCTAATGGGTGAAGAGTGTTGATAAGCTCTTTGATATTCATAAGCTTATGAGTTTAGTATATCTATAAAAAGGTATCAGCAGAAAGGAACTCGAGCGCAGCGAGTTTGAATTTGGTGAGTTTGGATATGATGGTAACCACATCCATACAACTTCACAGCCGAATAAGATACGGTTACCTCAACAGAGGTCACCGAGTAAGCGAGGCAGAAAGGGGTTCAAAAGGGGCGCTCCCATTTTTTCATTTCAACCTTTTTTCTCTTCTTTTGTTACTTCCTTCTTTGGTTTTTCTTTACGAACCCGCACTGGCCGTGCAGGCTTTTGATCTGGTTTTGAATCCCTAACTACCCAACCCTTTTTTTTAAATAATTCAACAAGATCATCACGTGGTGCGTTTTGTTCAATATCTAAGTGTTCCAGAGTAGGATCAAGATGGATAATATTACATTTTCTTCGACGAGTTTCTCCATCAATTAGCGCATACTGTGCATTTATCATATCTATAACTACACATCTTTTACCAGCATCTCTACCAGCAATCTTAACACACACTTGTCCAATTCCAATCATGTTCATACCTCCTTATCCATGCTAAGCGTCACCGCACATTAGCAGGAGTGTAATCATCTTAATATTCATATTACTCTTATCTTGAATGCTCAATAATTGTCTTACGTGAACATGCAGAACATAGTACACCACCAAATGGGCGTTGAGGCCTGCGCTGCGTTTTTGCAAGACGAGACAATTCTCTTGGCCGCTTTCTTGGAGTACCATGAAGAACCTGTCCACAACTTCTGCATGATGCAACTTTTGGATTTCGCGGAAGGAATCGCAACACTGTTCTTCCACCAGGTGTTCTACGCATGACTCTACGGTATGTTCCTGATTTTTGAGATCCTCGAACCATATCTTCGAGAAACCAGGACTGATTTATAAAGGTTATTTAAATCACTAATACTATGAAAGTTTATTTAGATAATGCTGCAAGTACCCCAATTGATCCAGATGTAATTACATCCATGATCCCTTGCTATTCAACTTGTTTTGGCAACCCTTCTAGCACTCACCAATTTGGATTAGAAGCAGCAAAACAACTCTCCTGGGCACGAAATATTCTTGCACAATCCCTTAATGCATCACCTCACGAAATTATTTTTACTTCTGGAGGAACAGAATCCAATAATCTTGCACTTAATATTGCATTTACTAAACCAAGACCACACATTATTATCACAACAACAGAACACAGCTCAATTCTTGCACCAGCCAAGAATATGCTAAACAATAATTGCGAGGTTACAATACTTTCTGTAGACTCATATGGACTTGTTGATCCCAAAGATGTGATACAAGCAATTAAAACTAACACAGCACTTGTTTCTATTGCCCATGCAAACAATGAGACTGGGGTATTTCAACCAATTAACACTATTTATAAAATTTGTAAAGAACACAGCATTCTTTTTCACACTGATGCTTCTCAAAGCTATAGCAAATCTTCATTACAAGCATCATCTGCAGATCTTATCACATTATCAGCACACAAGATCAACGGACCAAAAGGCATCGGTGCGCTTTATATTCGTGATGGTGTACATGCACAACCCCAACTATTTGGTGGTGGACAAGAAGGAGGAAGACGCTCTGGAACTCCAAACCATGCTTGCGCTGTAGGATTTGCAGCAGCAGTACAAACATTTAGCATAGAGAAAATCAAACATCTTAAAGATCTTAGCACTTATTTTCTTGAATCACTACGTTGTGCAATTCCTAATCTTGTCCTTAATGGACACCCCACTAATAGATTATCCCATATTATGAATCTAACCTTTCCAGGCATTGATGCACAAGCTATGTACAAACAACTTGATGACAAAGACATTGCGTGTTCATTAGGATCTGCTTGTGATTCACACACTCTTACACCAAGCCATGTTCTTATTGCAATGGGAATATCCCCTATTCAAATTCATCAATCACTACGTTTTAGTCTAGGTGTTCAAAATACAAAAGAAGAAATTGACTACACTATTAAGTATATCACCTCGATTTATAAGACACTAAAAGCACTTTAATTACGCGTGCAATAATCTAAACTCTTGCTTATTAACATGAGCTTTGAGATCATAATTAAACACCTGCACAAATCGCTGCGCTATATCTGGATAGTCTTCATACAACCACAAGGCAACCTCTTTACAATAACAATGCGGACAGACCTTCATCTCATCCTTGCAGTTGATACATACTGATGCTGGCTCGACAAATACACTAAACATACTCTGACGTGCACGCAACAAAGGAACCAAGGTTGGCTTATAATCAGCCAAAAACTGTGCAGATCCCTCTTCTAAACAATGCGAACACAATGGATTTGATATCCCTTCATCACAAACCTGGCAGCGTTTTTCCACACCAATCACCTCTTTTTTCCTTATTATCTTATGAAATAAATTATAACTATCTGCTTCACTCACACTGCCAATGGAGAAGATTTTTTCAATCCAAAAAGGATTGGCATCGAACCATTTTCCATATTTTATAGATATTTAAACATATCGCGTTTGTACAACGAATGTTTATAATAATAAGGTTATTCTATACCACACATGTCATTGATCACGCCCCTTTTCTTAAATGCAGATGATTCAGACTTTGTTTATGCATTTGAAGAACGCGTTAAAAATACCATTGACCAATTTCAACTCCTGACTAACACAAAGAAGATTCTTGTTGCAGCAAGTGGAGGCAAGGATTCAACAACAATTCTTTACATTCTCAAAAAATTAGGATATAAAATCACAGCACTCACTATTGACACGCATATTGGATGTTACACTGAACAAAATCTTACTAATATTACTAAGTTTTGTGAACAATATGATATCCCTTTAGTAGCAAAGGATTTTTATACTGAATTTGGATACTCAGTATGTTATCTACGAGACACCCTTAATCAACAAGGGCTTAATGTCAAATCCTGCACTGTCTGCGGCGTACCAAGACGTTATCTTATCAATCTCCATACTCGCAATCTTAATGCTGATGTAGTAGTTACTGGACACAATATGGATGATGAATGCCAGGCTATTATGATGAACTATCTTCGCAACACACTCCAACTTTCTGCACGATTAGGACCACGAGTTGGCAATCATAAGGATACACGATTTGTTCCCAGAGTAAAACCATTATATTTTATTCGCAATACAGAGGTTGAGAGATATTCTAAACTCATGAAGTTTCCTGTTGCCTATGGCCACTGCCCATGTTCAACTGATGCCTATCGTAGACATATAAAAGACCAACTTAATACTTTAGAAATAACACATCCAAATATCAAATATAATATTATTAACCATTTCTTATCCCTTCTTCCAATGCTTAAAGAAATGTACACTTCTCATAAACAGATTAATGCGTGCCAGCATTGTGGAGAACCTACAAGCGGAATAACATGCAAGACCTGCGCTATCATGATCCACACACGAAACGTGTGAAATATACTTTAAAATATTATAAAAAATTAAATATCACAGGATTCTCCATAAACATTATTTCAGAATTGGGTTCAATACTTCGTAGCTCTGCTATGGTTGTACAACACAATTCTGAAATTAGAAATTGCTGGTCACGCAAGCAAGAAAACTGACCAATACCAAGCAGCTTGCTGCGGAGTGAACGAAGCGAGGGGGGGGTGGTGGGATGGTCAGTTTTCAGGTAATTTCTTTATTTCTTTTTTCATGATATCTTTTTTTAGCATCCTTTACAAAAGCAGGTATGAGATACTCTTGTAACTGCTTGAACAGCAGATTCGCCATGAGCCAAGAAGTAGGCATGAGAAACTGCGTTCACCCCAAGCCATATAAAGCACAATAATTATTCCCAAGATATGCATATCGATATTGTTTTCCCAAACCACAATGAGCACGAATTTGTTGCCATGGCACAGTGTCTAGGCTGGAGGGGACTTTGTTTTTTTTATAAGAACCCAAGTGAAGCACAGCAACTGCAACAGCTCAGGACAAAATTCCAAAAGAATTTTACTCTTTTATGGGCAAGCACGAATCGTCAAGCACCTATTATTATTCACCAAAGCACAGGTGATGATCGATCTGATATTGAACAAGGAGGTTTTCATATTCTTTATGATCTTGAGATAAAACAGCGACGCGATTATATCCACCATCGCGCATCTGGGCTTAACCATGTTCTCTGCAACATTCTTACCAAAAAAAAGATTGTAATAGGATATAGTTTCGAATCCTTACTTTTGGCAGATCCACCACAACGCAGCATTATTCTTGGACGAATACTGCAAAACATCAAACTCTGCAGAAAATATGAAACACCTATGCTTTTAGCAAGCTTTGCACATTTTCCAATTCACATGCGCAGCCCACATGACCTTCACAAGTTTCTTCTTTCCATTGGTGTAGCTACTGACACAGCAAAAACAATGCTTCATACTACAGGATCATTTGCTAGGGAAACATAGATGAATCTTCCACTAATATTAGTAGTAATCTTAGGTATAATCACTTCATATGAAGATCATTATTATCACAAAATTAAAAATTATACAATCTCTTTTTTTTCACTTATAACAGCTAGTATGCTCTATTTTTATGGACGTCTTAATCTTAGCATGTTGCTGATTCTAGCAGCCTGTTTTCTCGGCTCATTTTTTTTATACCTACTTAACTTTTGGCGAGGTGGAGATGCCAAACTCTTTACCCTCTATAATGCTATCCTTCTAATCCATACACAATATACCTCTTTTGTAACCCCTCTGCAACTTCTTGCAGCCATGATTATTCCTGCATACACCTATCTTGTTATCAAAAGCATGTGCCATATCCAATACAGAAAACTACACTATCCATTACCAGAAAATGCAATAACAATCTTCTTTGGAGTTATTGGAATTAGCGGACTTTCTTACAATATCCCTATACCATTTTATCTATCCTTATTGCTTATCATTCTTTTATTATTCACTATTTCTTATATAAACAAAACCATTATGCTTATCATCAATGCAGGATTATTTGTCTATACATTACTCTTTATTCCTATTACACAATCATTCTTATTATTAACTATTCTCCTTATTCTTTTAGGTTATCTAACCAATATTATCATCCTTAACACACACAACACAAAGATGCGATTTGCACCGTGGATGATGGTTGGCGCTCTTCTTACATTATCTCTTCCTTTGATATCAAATCAGGAAACTCCTTTGATATCAAATCAGGGAACCATCGATGAACAGATTAATGCAGGAATCCAATTCCTTGCAACGCATCAGCAGGAGGATGGAAGCTTTAGAAATAATATTTGCTATGACCCTTACCTTATCTTTTGCTTTGAGGATTATGCTATCTTTCCAACAGCCATTATACTGGAATCATTATCCCAATTACCTGTTCAATCAGACATAATTCAAAAAGGTGTAGCATATCTTGTTTTACATAAAGAAGAAGATGGATTATGGAAATACTGGACTAAAAAAAGCAAACACTATTACAAAGTTCCTCCTGATGCAGATGATACTATTGCATCAGCAAGGATTCTTAAAAAATACAATTATACTCTTATCAACATCACCGAGATATTATTTAATTATACAGATAATGAAGGAAGATTCTACACCTGGTTCAATCATCAAGGGAATGATATCGACTGTGTTGTAAATGCAAATGTTTTCAACTATCTTAAAACATCAACACCCAATCTCTGCACTTACCTATCTTCTTCAATAACTAACAAATCATGCTCACACTATTATCTAACACCCCTATCTCTTTATGATTCATTATCACGTGTATCAGAAATAGAATCTTCATGTCTTGATAATTTAAAAGAGAAAATCATTAACAACATATTACAAACACAAAAAAAAGACTGTTCGTTTGGCAATGATTTGGATACTGCAATAGCACTTGGTTCTCTTATCAGACTAAATTATACAGGACCACAAATCGATTGCGCAGCTTCTTTATTGCGTAAAAAACAAAAACCTGACGGCTCTTGGAATAAACACGTGTGGTATGGTTACAGTCTTTATTATTATGGCTCTAAAGAGATTACAACAGCATTTGCAATTGAGGCACTCTATCTTTACCAACACACCTATCTTAACTCATTTAGGTGATCATGTAAACTATACACTGCTCCTATAAGGGGAACATTATTTGCAACATCAGGACGAAGATCACCAATATATATCACCTTTTTATTCCATCCTTTTAATGCACCATGCACAACCCCTTCTCCACGTCCTGTTACGATAACAGTATCCAAACTAAATCCAGAACACACATTTTCCACATGTTGAGAAATGATCCCCTCTTGCTTTTCAATAATCTGCTTAGCAAGCTCATGAGTCTTTGCCTTATCAACAGTTAAGAAATCAACTAACACCAGATTACACAGGAAATGATGGATCTGATCCATCGACAACTCACGGTATAATATATACTCCTCGCTTTTTAGGATACCTTCATAAAAGTAGAGATCACACATCAATAAAGGAGTATAATCATTAATAGGCATGTGATATCCATTCCACTGCACTGAAGAAACCACTGAATAAACATGCGTACCAATCATACCCATCATGATTAGTAAACCATCTCTAAACGCAGCATGCGGTGTGCATTCTATACTCGTAGGAATTGATCCATTAATCACAGGAAGAATCGTTGTTGACTGTGTTCCCATATCTACTAATACATACTTTTTTTCTTGAGTTAATCTACTACAAAAAGTGATAGTGCCCCAATATTCTGTGCAGCATACCTTTTCTGGATTCTTAAGCGCATCAGTCTTATTATAGAATTTTCCATCATTACCTAAAAAATGCAGACAAGGATTACCAAAGATATTTTCCACAGCCTCACATATTAGCGTAAGACCTTTAGTAAATCCAGAACTAAGCGTAGCAGTTGAGAGAACAAGAAGATGATCTACCAAAGCAATTCCAAGCGCATCTCGTATTTGCTCAAGCGCTGGTATATATACTAATTCACGTTCACCAAAACAAGCTGGAGCCACAACAACAGTATGACCAACAACTTGATCATTCAAAAGAAAAACACCTCTTACATGCTTGCCACCAATATCAATTCCAAGGATCATACTCTAAGAATACAGCACTTCTATAAAACCTTAACAGTACCCACCACCCCCTCCTCCACCACCTCCACCAGGAGGAGGACAAGAACCACCTTGTTCAATATTATGCGCATGTTGACCAATATGCATTCCTTGTTCTGAACGAATACCTGCACAATTTGAATGACACGAGGTTCCACAAGCAGGACCACAAGATGGACATGACAATTGAGCATGAGCAATACCAGAACTTAACCCAGCAGCTGAGAGCACTGCACCTAGCTGCATAAGCTTGTGCTTATCAATCCTACCATCTTCATCAAGCATAAATGATATTATCATAGATGAGAACTCTTGTTTCATAGCATCTTATTCTCAGATCACATATAAAAATCTATCCTTCAAAAATTAATCCTTCAAAAATTAACAGACTTCTTTCGGATCTAAAATTGGTTGAGTAACTCTATATCCACTTTGCTCAACCCAACGCTTAAATATCTGCGTAGCTTCTGGATCGCTAAGCAATTTTTCAAAGAGAAAATCAAATTGTGCAAGGTAGATTTTATGTCTTGAAGTTTCAGAAATCCTGGCAATAATTGAACCTTGTTCTACATAATTTAATACAGGACATATACCACACCAAGGTTTATATGCACAAGTATCACAAATAAAATTATCATTATTTGACGCACCCATTAATGTTAACACAGGACTTGAAGTAAGCACTTCTTTGTAGGCATGCTTTCTTGTATCACCTATTAAGAAAACACCCTCTTTTACCATTCTTCCTTCATCACAGGTATACACTGATCCGTCATACATATAAGCAATTTGACCTGTTGCAGCACCACAAGGAGAACGCATCTCAGCATAATTAGGATCATCAGCACTTAAAATCTTTTGCAACATTATCTTGGCTCCTCTTTCAACAAATACAGTTCCTTGCTTATTGATCTCAAGAATATAATCCAAGGCCTGCTTCCAAAAAAGAATAAACTCCTCAGAACTGTACTTAATATGTTCCCACTGTTCTTGCGCAGTTCCTAATTCATTGAGAAAACGCAAATGAATCTCACTCATCCCTAACCTTTTATACTCATCAATAATCTCTTTTGGATAAGCCAGAGCAAACCTGGTTATAGTACATAAAGCATTGATATGGTGATTCATACCTCTTTTTCTATACTCATTATTTACACGCTCAATCTGTCGCATAAGAGGTGCATAAAATCCCCTATTTTTCTCATGAACAATCCTAGGACCATCAAGCGAGGTACATACAGAAATATTATTACAAATAAGATAATCTAATTTTTCATCATCTAAAAAAATCAGATTTGAAGTCATAGTAAACTGAACACGCTTACCTCCTTTTTTTGACAGCTCTTGTGCATATTCAGTAATATATTTAATAACCTCAAAATTTGCTAGTGGCTCACCTCCTTGAAATTCAATATCTACAGAAGGAGCAGGACTCTGAAAAATAAAATCAACAACCTTTGTAGCTGTTTCTTTGGTCATATCAAATTTTGATTCTAACATTGGCCGCGATGCACTATGACAATACACACAGCTCTGATTACAACGCAGTGTCACAACAACAATATGAAGAGAAGTTCCTTGATACAAAAATGCTTTTTTTCTTTGATACGCATCGACTTCTTGAGACATATTCTGTGTTGTAAGCAAGATACGGGCAGTTGTTAATTTATCTAAGATTTCAGGAGTAAGATTTTTTGATTTAAGCAGTTCAAATTCATTCTGCTCAAGAAATAACCATGCACCTGAATCAGTTGTGATAAGCACCTTATCTTTTATCTGACGAGCGCGATACACATTCATTCCAATAACAGGAAGCGAATTCATTGAATACTACCTTGTTTGATTGCAAATAATACCTTATTAGGTATATTCTTAAGCATGATACGCGCTTGAGGCGTATCATCACAACTTACCACACAATACCCTCCTTCTTGTGATATTGTTACATCACACACCTTTATGACCTCCTCAATAATAAAAGGATCATAGAACATATGATTCAGATGCACAACGATCTTATTTTGCATGAGTAACCTCATGCTCCATAGTCATCAATGCACGATACACAATCATTTCTCGTATCTTCCTATTTTCATCAGATACTAATTGAAAATGTGCATATCCAAGTAGGGCGTTTTGAAATTCTTTAACAAGCAGATTAGCAGCATCTCCTTCCTTTTTGGCTTGGAGATGCACAATGATTGTTGATTTGGGATCACCATCAAGAAGGATAAATGCACGATCAAGAAATGTGTATGCTGTTGTTACTACCACTTTAAGTGGATAGATTGAAGTCTTAATATCTAATCTTTTGCATGCACCATCTTCAAATACATTAATCCCATCCATAGACTAATTACTGACATGCGACTATAATAATCTTTTCGTAAAGCGCATCCTATATATTTATATATCCTCTAAACCAGGTTATCACGCATGCGTACCATTATTATAACATCTGTTTTTATTATTACCATTGTTTTAGCATTCACTTCCTTAGTCAATGCTCAAACCGGAATTTTAAGCCTTATTTTTCCTGATAACAATTCAGTAGCTATTCAAACAGATGAGTGTCTTGGCAATGCACAGTGCCGGATTCCGATTGATATAGCAAATAAGGTGTGTACACAAGAAGGTCAATATCTTCTTAATTTTAAGGTAGGCGGATCATCTGATAGTACACAAGAGATTATCTCAGATGCGCACAAGGTTAATTGGGATACTGAACAGTATTGCAGAGGAAACAACTTTATCGATCTTCCTATTTGTTTTGGCAATAAGACTGTCAATTTTTCAAATCCCGCAGCTACCTGTTGTGGTGCTCACCCAGAAGCTAATTGTGGAAAAAGATTTAGTAACGAGCTGTGTGCAAACCCTTCTACAACACCTGAAAACTGGGAATTTGTAGAACTTAATAAACATAAAGCAGACATTGTTAATATCAACTGTGGCAAGGCTCAAGTGGTTTCTACTGGCACAGACTTTCTTGCTTGCGGATTACTAAGCAATATAAAATCCAATTATGGTACCTTTAATCTTATCAATATCAGTAAACCAGGTTTTCGTTATGCTTCACATTCGTACCTTTGTGCAGAAGACACTCCTCAGAATAATGACACCTATCAAACCATTCTCGAATGCAATGGAGATGATCGATCTTATAATACAAAGAATGGAAGAAGCGCTATGCTTGGAGAAAATCATGTTGTAGGCGAGCTTTTTGCAGCAACACTTGGTCCAACAGACACTATACAAACCAGTACATTAGGCAATTATAACAATAGCAAAGGACATATTGTACTCACCTTTACAAACACATGGGCTGGATCTGAGGATCTTAATCGCTTTTTTTTCTTTGCAAAAGAAACTCCAGAAAAATATCTCTCTATTGAAAAAAGAGGAACTACTCTTGGATGTTTTAATACTGCAGGAACAACCATTATCCAAACAAGTTTTGACATCAGCAGCTTTAAACCTAATGAAGTACATACACTTATCCTTGATTATGATACACAAAACTCTGTTTTAAGCTGCACACTTGATAACAAAGTAGAACGCAGAACTGGATTTGTTCAGATTAATGCAATTGAACTTTTTATCAATACAGGCCCTTCGGGAGCTATTGGAGCTGCGTCTTTTCTAAAAATAAGTATTAGCCAAGATCGAGACTCTCCAACATTATACTGTAGCAAAGATGCTGAATGGACAAAGGATCTTGACACCAAAGATTCTTTAACATGCATTGCTGCTGGACTACGTTGGACAGGAACTAAATGCTGTTCAGAAGCAGAAGATATAAATGAATTCTATAATGATCCAGATCCTCCAAATTATATTGAAGACCAGAGTGGCGCATGCTATAATTCCACATTTGCACGCAATGGATTTATAATCAATAAAACAAATAGCAGCGTGCTTGCACTCCTTGGCCAGTTCTTTGGCTGCCAACTTAATGAAACCAACCCAGGACTTTTACTAATTAAAGATAATTTTACACATAAACAACTTATTAACGATACAAACCGCTGCACTCTTGCATATAATGTCACTCGCACAGCAAATGTCAATCTTTACTGCTCCTTTAACGGATCATGGTCATTTGTTCAAAAACAAAATAAACTCTTTCCACGAAGCGTTCCTTCTATAGTTCGAGATCAATTAACACCTAACCTTAATGCAACTGCTATCACTACAGAATGCTGTTCACAGAATCAATGTTTTTCAGGAATTAAATGCGTTGATGATCAGCGTAATGATACTAAACCAAGCACTACTGGCGGATTTCGCTGCATTGGCGGTGAATGGATTAAACAAGATATCAAAACTACTCCAGATAATAGTGCAGCAGGATTTTGTCCAGAAGAAACACAATGCTTATACAATCCTGCTGGAAACCTGAGCAATAATGATAAACCAGAAACTGCATTTACAACTATTCCTAAACAAGAACCTGCTTGCATTGCAAATGGACAGTCAATTAAACAATACTACTGTGACCGTGGAAACTGGACAAGCAGAACAAAGATTCTTGCTGAATACTTACTTGATTTTGCAGAATCCCAATCGCGACGTAATTACAGTATTTTTTGCGATAATTTTGGTGAGGTTCTCAACTTTGTTGGATATGAAACCTTTCCTAATGCAGGACCTGTTCAGAGGTATCTAGGCGAAAACTGTAAAATAAATGATATATCTATTCCTTGCGTAAATCAATTCTGCGTACTACGATACAACAAAGGTGTTGCATTTGGAGTAAGCATTAATATACCTATTAATGACACAACACAGAGTTTTCTTACAGCACTTGGCAAATCCTCACGCTTTTGCAACACAGCTTTTACAGAAAATCGCTTTGCTTCATGCAGCAGCGGTATTTATTACAATCAAAACCTTAACAGCATTATTTTTACACCAACAGGCACACTTAGCTCTAGCGATATCCTAGAACTTACCACGCAAAGAGACTCTTTTATTAAAACCAGATTTTCTAATCTTGTGGAGTTTAGCAATCGAACACAGCTTGCTGATCAGCAAGGATTTTTCTCAACAACATCACTCTTTGACACAATCTATATTAGTCGTGTTGCTTCTAAGGATTTATTTGCATTTCTTGAAAAAAGCAGGTTTAATCTAATTCCTTTAGATTATATTGGAGCAAGATACATTAATCTCAATGTTTCTGATCGAGCAGGCAAAAATAGTTGTGATCTTATTAATGCAAGGATCAACTCAGATTTGAATCGTGACTGCCTCTTTACCAATTCCAGCATGAGTTTTATTGCCTTTAGCACAAGCAATTTTGGCAATCTTAGAGACATATGGAGAGACTTTACAGCAAAATTACGAATCTGATACCATGAACCCAATTCACAAAACCACATGGACAAAAAGATCACAAATCAGTAGTATTATGATCCTATGCATACTTATTCTTCTCCTTTTTGGAATAGTTTTTTATTTTAGTCAAAACATTCAAAAAAAAAGCATGGAACAAAACCTTGCAAAACAACAGCTTTCTGAAACAGAAATTATCCCACTTAAAAAATATATTTTGGATTGTTTAGACCTTTCATCCAGAACAGGACTCTTCATTGCAGGAAAACAAGGCGGAATTATCTACCGCAGTCAAGGAGGATCAAGTTTAGATTATACCAAAAACGACCTTGGCAAAAACTATCTTGTTTATGATAAAAATAATGTTCCTTATGCTGTTGTTCCTGCACAAGGAAGCATTGGAACTGATATATTCTCTTATCAAACCGAACCCCCTTTATACCCTTGGGATGGTTTTCCTGAATACCAACCAGCAAAAGAATGCAGCCTTGATCTTGAAACTGGAGCAGATGTATGCCAGCCACAACCCACACCAATCTTCTCTACTAATGCACTTACTGGATATAACCTACTAACACACCTTCCCAAACTATTCACTATTAGTATGCAAGAACAACTTGAAACCTATATCCAAACCAAAACCCTAAGCTGTATTGATTGGAGCTATTTCACCACTAAAAACCTTAAGATTAGTAAAGGAGACCCGAATCTTTCTGTTGTTATTAACACTGCATCAACACTTGTACAACTTGAATATCCAATCAACATTACCAACACAGCCACAGGAGCAGAGGCAATGATTCGCACATTTGTAGTAGATTATCCTGTTCGTTTAGGCCAGCTTATTACCTATACCTCATATCTTGTTGATTCAGATACAAGCGATCTTGCATTTAATATTACAGAAAAACAAATAGAGAATATCACAGTTGAACGCAAACCAAATATTTTTGGACTTGACTCTATTCTCATTGCAAAAGATCCTCATAGCAACATTTTGGATCAACCATATGAACTTCGTTTTGCCATAAAAAACAGACCACCAGCATTATTCTTACTAAATGATTCCACACATCGCAAGCTCAACACTTTTAATATCTGCGGATCAATTCATCAAGATGACTACTCTGCTCCAAAGATTACTATCCACAATAATCAATTTTGCATTACTAATGGAGCTGGATGCAAGCCAGATCAGGAAATCTGCATACCACTTCAAGCACTAGACCCTGATGATAACCAAGTCACTTTCTATTATAAAATTGAATATCCTACAGCAATTGAATACACCCAAGCAGAAACACTAATTGGAAAGGAAACACTTAAATGGCTACAATTACAGGAAAATCCACAAGCACAAATGATCCAAATTAGTATAAAAGCAAGCGATGGTGAACTAGATGATTGGCAAGATCTTCGATTCAACAATCATATTGAGGTTACTTAAAAAAAGATAATTGTACCTTTTTTATTAATGACTATGGAAGCAAGAAAACAAGAGAAAAAACAGCACATTAAATCAGGAACATTAGTTCTTATTACACTCTTTTTAGTAAGCATCTTACTACTACTCTTTCCAATGTTTGGTTCTGCAGCAGTAAGAAATGGCTGCTGTTGCCTTTCTAATGGTACAGCACAGAGTGGATCTCTTCTTGAAGAAACAAAATGTGATACAGCTCGAAACTTCACATTTGTACAGCCAACAAATATCACACCACCAGTAAAACTTTCAGAAATCTGTTTGCAAGCATGCAAAACTGCAACCGTGGTTCCTGAACTTATCAATGTTAGCTTTGTGTGCGGAAATCCAGATTTTAAACCACCTGTCTTTGAACTAACCTCTACACCAATTAAAGGAAAACGTGAAATCGAGCTTACATGGAAATCCAATTGCACCTCATTTGTCAATTCATTTTCAGTTGCACGATGTTCTGGAAACGTTTGCACAGAACGCGATCTTAGCACAAGCAGAGTAATTTCTGGAAATGAAAATGGGTTTATTGACGCTGATCCTAATCTTGAATATAATCACAACTACACCTACCAAATCATCACACAATACAAAGGCATTGGGAATAGTGTTCCTACCCTAACTACAGTATACAGCGGAGATCTTGAATGCGATGGAAAAACAACCAGCGATCCATTCTGCCTTAGCCTTGGTTTTTACACTACCCAAGAACAAGAATTCTATCTTAAACAGTTTGGGTATCTTCCCCCAGCTACTGCAGACAAATTTAGAAAAGCATTCAAAGATCAGGTTGCTATTACCTTTTTTTCAAAAACAAACACAGCATACACCTGCACCGATAGGAATCTGCTTGTGCAACGCCTGCGATGCTCATCAGAAACTACCTGCATTGTTCGCCAAAACACACCACAATGCACTCAAAGAGACCCATGCAGCAATGTTTCTCCACAACATTTCGGGCTTAATATCTCTATTGAAGCATGTGAAGGAGCGACAACAAATCCAAGATATTGTTTTTATGATAAAAGCGCACGACTCATAGACTTTTGCTTTCCTTGCAGATCAGATCTTGCATGCCTTGATTATAAAAGCAAAGACACATGCACAAGAGATAATTGCGGTATCAAAAATTGCCAGTGGAAGGACGTCTTTGTAGCAATAGGAATTGGGGTTTGCATTAACACTGAACAAAACAATTGCTTTTTATGCGAAGTAAACGGCACTGCATTTGCACCTAACCTTGATGTAAATAACAAAATCTTTGATACATGCACAAAGGAAAGAAGTGAGGCATTATCAACACCTAAATTCCCATGCTTTTTTAGCAACCAAGACCAAAAAAGCAGAAGCTGCAAAGATGTGAGCTGCCCAGATTATACAAAAGAGGAATGCGCAGCACCTAATGTCGGTATCCAAAAAAACAATCTTAACCAAATCACCATTCGCAGTTCTGACCCATGCAATATTGGCGTTTGTGACTTCAATGATCAACACAGATGCGCAAAAAATGCCAATGCCATAGACGATGCACCAGGAGATTTTAGAGACTGCAGCGGGTTTTCAAGTGGTATAACACGCGCTTGCGAGCTTGATTACTTTCCACCAGAAACCATTATAATCTCAATTAGTAATTTTAATCCAAGCAGAGTTGATGCGCTTAATATCACAAGGCTTGATCGTTTTAATGCAACAACAACTCAAGCAGTGGTTCCAGGAAAATTAAATCCAACCACGTACTGTGTGTTTGCAGAGGGAAAAGAACCATGTACACCATCACTAACTACCACCAGTGACAACCTTCTACTTAATGATCTAGGACTTAATGATGGGCAAGAGTTTAAAGCACAGCTTTCTGAGGGAACAAACAACATCAGATTTTTTAGCGAAGACCCTAATCATAATCTTGAGGTAATAAAAACATTTTCATTTACTGCATGCAAATCCTGCCAAGGACCAGTTGTTCTTCAAGATGCTAAAAACGTGAGCAAATCAATTAAGATTGGAAACATCTTTCATACAAGCGATCCAAATCCACAGATTAACATTGCATTTAACGAAAACACACAAGTCTCTGTTTCACAATTTATCCAATCAACACCTAGCCGTATTATAGGTGCGCAACAAAATCTCATTGTTCCAAATACCAATTTCACATATTCTCCAATTCAAACATTAAACGAAGGAAGCTACACTTTTAAGGTATTTGGAAGTGACACCCAAGGCACACCAATGGACACGTCTGATTTGACCAGTATTATTGTAGATCTGACACCTCCACGCATTAACGCCTTTGCCAATCTTATACCACTTGAAGGAGCACTACTTAATAAATCAGTAAACACCATCCTACTCAATTTCACAGAACCAGTTATTATTGAAAACATAACAAATCTTCACCAGGTTGTTGATTTATTTAACAGTAGAATAGAAGAAACATCACTTACAACCAATTTCACTTCTGCAAATCAAAATAGGATATATACAGCACTGCTCAAACTCATTGACGGACCAAACTCATTTGTTATCAAAGGATCTGATCTTGCAGCAAACCGCTTTACATTTAATATTAATTTTATAGTATCAGCAAATCCAAGCCCTATCAGACTTGTCCTACCACCTTTTGGAGCATCTCCAAACTTTACCTTTGATGTTTTAGCAGACACACTTTTTCAAAGCACATGCAGATACTTATTTAATCCTGGCGTCTTTGTTCCTACAGATTTTACATCATGGCAAGAGTTTGACACAACAAGCGGGGTACACCACACCAAATTCAATTTCAATGAAATAATCTCCGGACCACAAAATAGAAACAAACGATTCCCTCTTCTTATCCGTTGCAAAGACAACCAAAATAGGGACACAAGAGAGGATTTCACCCTCATTGTCCAAGATCAACCTCCGGTCATCACAAAATTTTTTGCAGATCCAAACCCGATTATCCAACGTCCATTTAAGACAACACTCAAAGCAACAACTAACATAGACACTTTTTGCAAATTCTCAAACAACACAAACCAATTTGATAACATGGAACATAATTTCCCAGGATTTAACCTTATTGCAAGCACCACACACAATGCTGAGATCGAGGTTCCACAACTTAGCGCCTATACTTTTTTTATTTCGTGCAAAAGCGCATCAGGACTTGGACCAATTGCTGCACAAACAACATTTAGAGTAGATTCCAGCACCACATTTAAACTGCAAGACAACACACCACCAAACACAATCTTTGCAGGCGAGAGTGCAATAATATCCATTGGCTCAAATAAAGATAGCCTCTGTTCTTATACTGGTGATGAAACACTTCTTTTTGTTGAAAGACAACTCACTCAAAATCACCTCCTTACTCAGATATTTAGCCCAGGCAAACATATTGTTAATACAACTTGCAGAACTGGCGGCGCAACAGTCATTGGAGGACAACCAGAAAATGCAGCAATTCAAACACCTTTTGGCATTGACACACAACCACCACGCATGATCTTTGTTCGAGATGATGCACTATCCTCTAACCCACAACTCACTGCAGATCGGGATCGCCTACGCGTTATCTACAATGGTTCAGACCCTGATTCTGGGGTTCGCAGATACGAATATCAAATTAGGGATCAGAATAATAAGATAATAAAGAATCTCACAGCAGACAACAACCCAGAAAAAGAGGTTATTATCACCGGACTTCAACTAACTAACCAGACACGCTACTTTTTTGATGTACGCGCAGTAGACTTTGTAGAACGAAACTCAACTTTTCTAGCATCTGATGGCATTCTTGTTGATACAAGCGTGCGACCTGCAACATGCATTAATAACAAAACAGATGGAACAGAAACAGCACTTGACTGCGGAGGCAGCTGTACTCCTTGCGAAGATGGAAAGAAATGTAAATCAAATAGTGATTGCACTAGTGTATCATGTGATCATAATATTTGTGGCATTCCTAGCTGTAATGACAATCTTAAGAATGGCAATGAAACTGATATTGATTGCGGCAGAACCTGTCCAACATGCAACACAAATAAGACATGCATTTCCAATACTGATTGTTCCACAGGATTCTGCGGACAAAGAGGCATATGCCAAGAACCAGCACCATGCCAAAACAAAGCACTGGACAGTGGAGAAAGTGATATAGACTGTGGAGGAGCATGCCCAAGCAAATGCATTGAAGGCAAGCAATGCAGCACTTCCACTGACTGCGCAACTGGACTAAGCTGTCAGAGCAGTGGAAGTAATGACATCAAGACATGTGTTGACAAAAATAAGGACAGTGATGGTGACGGCATTCCTGATGATTATGAACGCCGCCACAATCTTAACCCATCTGTTCCTGATGCAGGAGAAGACCCAGATGGCGATGGACTTACCAATGATGAAGAATACCAATACTTTAAAAAAACTGGCAAAGAGATCGATCCCCAAAAACGAGACACTGATGGAGATGAGGCACCAGACGGCCTTGAGATAGGTGTTGGCACAGATCCTTTGGATCCCAAATCAAAACCAACCAATCAAGACAGTGATCAGGATGGCATGCCTGATGACTGGGAAAAAAGACACGGACTTGATCCAAATAATAATGCAGATGCTAAAGAAGACCCTGATGGAGATGGCCTAACCAATCTTGACGAATATAAATACCTTAAAGAAACTGGCAAAGAGATTAATCCTAACAAAAAAGATACTGACGGAGACGGATTTTCTGATAAAGATGAAATCAATGCTGGAACAGACCCTACTAATGAAAATGACTATCCAGGAGCTGGAGGAAAAGACACAGATCTTGACGGCATACCTGATGAGTATGAACAACGACATGGCCTTGACCCAAAAGATGCAAACGACGCAACTGCAGATCCTGATGAAGATGGAATGACTAACCTTGAAGAGTACAACCATTTTAAGGAAACAGGCCAGGACATAGATCCTCATAAAAAAGATACTGATAATGACGGATTTAGTGATTATGAAGAGAGCCAAGCAGGAAGCAATGCAGTTGATGACACTTCAACACCACAAGATAGTGATGGTGATGGCATTCCTGACTTTTTTGAAAAGAAGTATGGCCTTGACCCACAAAATTCAGATGATGCTAAATCTGACCCAGATGGAGACGGCTTAACCAATCTTGAAGAATACAAATACTTTCATGAAAAAAACAGATTTATCGACCCACAAAATTCTGACACTGACGGAGATGGATATAATGACGGCAAAGAACTTCGCGCTGGATCAGATCCAACAAACGTGCTTTCAGTTCCTCTTATTAACTGGCCATTATGGGGAACAATCATCGCCCTCCTACTTCTTGGAGGAATTGGATCATATTATTGGTATACTCAACGAAAACAAACCAGTACGCTACCAATGCCACGAATTATACAACAACAACCAAAACCAGTCCTAAAAATTACTGGAGAAACACCAATTCAAACAGCTCAACGAGATATCAAATCCTTACCATTAGAAAAGCAACCAAAGAAAAAAGAAACAGAGATTGAATACCAAACACTTGACAACCTTACCAAAACTATGGAAGAACATGAATCCCCAATCTTTTCACAACTCAGAAAATCACAAGAAAAAGACCAACCACAACTAACACCACTACAAGAAATAGCATTCTCAAGATTCACAACTGAGGAACGTAAAGATATCCAGGAAAAACTCTCATTACTTCGCCAAGGCAAATTAACTGCAAAAGAGCGCGAAAAACTCTTTAAAAAATTACGCATTACAGCAGCATATTGGGAAAAAAATAAAGACAAGATCCAAAAACAATCTGAATTATGGCTCAGGCCCCAAACTACACTTAAAAGAACAAAGAAAACATAATGAAACAAGGCCAGGTCATTGGACAAGCACTACTCTTTGTACTTGGAGCAATCATATTCTCAATGATCCTTATTTACGGCTACAATGCAATTAGCAAACTTCAAGCAGTCAAATCAGAGGTATGCCTTATTGATATGGAAAACACACTTAAAAATCAAGTTGAACGAGTTCGTGCAAGCTTTGGAAGCGTTCGAAAACTAGACTTGTCAGTCTGTCCAGGATACACATCTATATGCTTTATCGACACACAAGACCTTCTCTCACAAACAACAGGAAACCAAAAAGCTCTTGAACCACTTTATAATATTAGCGCACGCATGGCAGATGCAGTAGCAAGCGGAGCAGACCAAAATGTCTTTTTAAAACCACTTTCTGAAACACCAATTAATATAGGAACAATTGATATTGACCCACCTGAATTCCTTTGCTTTGAGAAAATTGAGTCATCCACTATATCACTCCGTCTTGAAGGATTAGGAGATCGTACTAAGATTAGCAGATGGAATCTCTTATAAATCCATACTTAATGATTTTATTCATATTAAAACATTATACAACAAGCACTATGAAAATAATTGGAATTAATCAACATCAAACCTGCAGAACCCAGAGAAAAAAATACAAACCAATATCTCGCGGCCAACTAGAAGTACCACTTAATTGGCTTTTTACACTTATTGCAGGAGCTATTATTCTAGTCACTTTTTTTGCATTTATCCAAAAACAAAAGGCAGCAAATGAACTATCTATAGCAGAAAGCATTATCTCAGATCTTACTGCCATATCAAGCAAAGCATCAACCTCAAAAGGAACATCTCAACTTATCGAATTTCCAGAAATCGACGTTCTGTTTGCATGCACACAAGATTGCAGTTGTACATTATCCATTGGAGCAGTAAACAAACCATTTGGAGAGACTATAATCTTCTCACCACCAATTATTCGCGGACCAAATATGATCCTTTACGCCTTTGATTGGAAAGTACCGTTTCGTGTTACCAACTTTTTAGCAATCACCAATAATCGCATTAAATATGTTATTGTAGTACCACACATGACGCCAGAAATAGATAGAATTCTTTCTATTCTTCCAGGGAATATCAACATTAATATTTCTACTGGCACTGCAGCAATCTTAGCAAAAAACATAAGACAATCAAGCGGTAGAACGCGGTTTATCTATTTTGATAGTGGACAATGTAACCAATTTCGTAACGAAGAAAAAGATATATCCTGCCTTGAGGTTAATACTGAAACAAAAAAGCTAACATTTTATTATAAAAATAAAAGAGGACAATATTTAGGACCTATCACAGCATCTTATATTAATGAAGGTGATCTCATCGCAGCTTTTTTTAGCGAACACCCTGACCAGTATAGCTGTAATATGAATACTGCCTATAATAAACTTTCAAACATTGCATCTCTTTATGCAATCAGAGCAGCAGCTCTTAACACCCCAACCTGTCAACTAGGTTATGATCAAGTAGTAATTAACCTTAACAGTTTATCACATGCAGCACGAAGAAGAGATAGCACACAAATTCTTGATTTCTATAACAAAATTAATAATCTATCTAAAGAATATTTTGGTGGCTCATGCCCAGAAATCTATTAACGATGAAACACGCACAAATTCAAATGTTTGAAACAATAGCAGTACTTCTTATCTTCTTTTTCCTTATTGCATTTGGCCTATCATTTTACTTTCTTGTTGCCAAAACACAAGCAGCCAAAGAATATGAACGCGTTCTTGAAAAGAGAGCTATTACACTCTCTGACAAAATTGCAACTATCCCAGAACTTGATTGCACTAAAATAACAGTTCAAGTAGAGACATGCTTTGATGAATATAAAGTTGCCAATTTTTCATACCTTCTTCGAAAAAATGCGACTATCAAAGATGATTATTTCTCAACCTTTGGATATTCTAATGTCAGCATAGAAGAAATCTTCCCAGAAAAAAAGATAACCATCTTATATGAAAAAAAACCACTTCAAACAAATTCGATTATGCCCTCATTTATCCCTATCAACATCCGCGACCCACTTACTGACAAATACAAATTCGCTATTCTTAAGGTGAATATTTATGCATAACAGAAAACAAGCTCAAATGGAGATTATGGGACTTACTATTATCGTCATCCTGGTTAGCATTGGCGTACTCTTTGCACTATCTATTATTAACAAACCAGTAGAAGACATCAAAGCAGGATTTGAGCAAAAACGCCTTGCCACAACATTTCTAAGCACCCTACTTAAAACCACAGCTTGCCAAAAAAAAACATTTGGCGCACTTCTCCAAGATTGTGCAAGTGATCAACTTTTAAATTGTGGAGGCCTTGACTCGTGCGCATTTACCCGCAGTAATTTTCAGCGCATCTTTAAGGATACGCTTGTTCCTATCAAAAAAGGATATTATCTCCAAATTACAGGAAATCCACAAGTAGAAAGTATTACGCAAGGAAGTTTTGGAAGTATTGACGCACCAGAATCATGTCCTGGAGAACGCGATTCAGCTAGCCAACCTATTCCCCTTCCTGGTGGGGGAAGTATCAATGTTGAAATCCAAATCTGTGACATGTTCATAACAGCATTTGCAAAAACAGCATGTACACCATCCTGGAGTTGCACAAATCTTGGAACATGCATTAATGGCATACAGAACAAACATTGCATTGATCTTAATGATTGCAGAACAAATGCCAGCAGACCTGCTATTGAAGAGATTTGCACTCCACCATGTGCTGAACTATGGAAATGTGAATCATTTGGAATTTGCACATCTATCAACAGCCAAACAAGAAACTGCACAGATATGAACATTTGCAACACAACAAACAATCGACCAGGGTTATTCCAACAATGCGTATGCAATGAGTCATGGACATGCGCAGAATTTGGTGCATGTAACTTAGGGTTTCAAACAAAAAACTGCACAGACAACACACCTTGTGGAACCAATCTAACTAAACCAGCAACACAACAAAATTGCACTATCCCATGCACTGAATCCTGGACTTGCACAGGATTTGAACCACTTATTTGCCCTATTAGCAGAGAACGAACACGTACATGCACTGATACCAATAGATGTGGAACTAACCTAAGCAAATCAGCAGAGATTGAAACATGCACATGCATGGAATCTTAGCTTTTAAATAGTGGAAAAAGGAATAGTTTATAGACCATCCTCTATGAAAAAGAATAAAATATTATCAGGAGTAAGAAGCAGAGACATACATCAAACTCAATATGAAATAGGCATTGTCTTATTACTTATTCTAATCTCATTATTCTACCCATATCAAGAAACCCAAGATCAAATTGGAGAAGCACGCTTGCAATCAACCTTATTTACTAATACCAATACCTCTCCCTCAGGAATGTTTTCTTTTAAGCTATTTGGATTTAATATATTTAACAATGAACAACAAAACGCATTTTCTTGCGATAGTGGCGATGAAAAAACAAACTGCATTATCACTACCACCAAATTCCTTAATGGATCTTTGAATTTTGTTAATCTTACCATTACATCAACAGGGGTGATTAATGCAACTCCTGCAAATATTACAATTAATGTGAGTCAGAATATGATTGTTGCAGGAACAATTCGGGATGATGAAAAACATGGAAGGATAGACATCATTGTTGGAGAATTGCTAAATATCAGCGAGACTGGAATTATCACCTCTAGATCAATCTCTACAACTAAACCAGCAGGAAACATCATCAATATCACAGCAACAACCATTCTTGTAAGTGGATCAATTAATGCAAATGGCAGATCCTATGATAATATCAATATTTACGTTATAGGTGCACCAGGAACCATCTTGCTTCAGTCCAATAGCACCCACATCTTAGGAACAATCACATCATCAGGAGTACAGGCATCTGACTCTGGTAATACCTATGGAGGAGGAATCATCAGAATCAATACATCATACCTTAACCTCACAGGAAGAATCTATGCTATGGAAATGGTTCCTGTAATTTATAGAACTGGAAGTGGAGGAGGGATTATCCACATCAATGCAACAACACTTATTATTAATGGAAGTATTAATGCAACATCACGATATGTTGAGCATGGAAGAATCTTTCTTAATTACAGCACACTTTCCCAATCAGCCTATACTTCTCCAGCATATTACCTTGTTCCAGGAATGAACTGCCTTTTAACACCAAGCAGTCAAGCAATCATCAACAACACCAGATGCATGCAAACAGGAAACATGACAGTCAATAACCTAACTATCCTAGGAGATGGTTTACTTTTTACTGATGCCCAGAGCTTTAACCTCACCATCATTGATACACTCAACCTTACAGGAGGAGGGATTAGCCACAATGGAAGCGGAAACATGACAGTAACTGCAGGAGGAATCAACCTTAATAAGCCGTTTTATAACTTGATCGAAAACTCATTGCAAGGCATCAACTTTAACCTTAACAACACCTTAATCATCCCACCAAACATAACACTTAGAACAACCTGGAGAAGACAGGCAAAAAGAACTGAAACTATTTCTCAAACAATTATTAACATGACTGGAAACCTTCTTGTTCAAAGTGATGGAAGCATCGCTGGAAACTTTCCAGGAGGAGTAGATAACATAAACTCATATTTTACAAGAGGACTTGATTTCAAGATTATTGCAAACTTTGTTAAAATAAATGGAACCATTAGGTCTAATGGACATGAAGGCAGTTATCCTGGCAGTGGAGGAAACATCACAATCATTGCTAATGATCTAGATCTTCGCGGTCAAATTAATAGCCAGGCAACATCCAGCGGTGGACTTTATGAAGGACGACCTGGAGGGGCAATCCATATCATTGCAACTGAGAACATCACTATCAATGGAAGCATAAACACAAATGGGGGATATGGTGCAGCAGAATCAGGATCTGGAGGAATCATCAACCTCACTGCAGGAAAATTCCTCAACATCAGTTCATCACTTAGAGCAGTCGGAGCAATTGGAGTTGGCATAGCAGTATTTGCTCCTGATGGATCAATCTTTCTTAATTTTACTAATCTTAATATAACCAGCCCCACAGACCCTGCATACCTTGTTATGCCACATCGATCTTGCGAGTTCTCAAATGGACAACAAGCAGTACTTGAAGGCAGATCATGCATACTCAACGGAACAATAAATCTAGGAAACCTCACAATCAAAAACAAGGCACGTATTAGAACCATTAACGCAGGAATCAATTTATCAGTCGATATTCTTAACCTTACCCCAGATCTTCAAGCAGCAGATAGAACAGACCATATGGGAGGTATTATCCACAATGGCACAGGAACAGCAATTATTAGTGCACAACGCATCTTTATTGAAGGTAACAGCACTCTTGTCGGACTCTTTGTAAATAGCAGAAGCCTAATGCTTAAGAATGGTGTCAGGTTAGGATTTTATGAATATTCTCATACATTTATTCCACCACCTATTACATTCAATCTCACTGAATCCCTACTTATACCAACAAATTCGATTATGGGCGGATTTTTTGGAGGCACAAGAAATTTCGCAAATGCCATAACAATCCCATTATTTAGCATCACAGCAAACCAAATCCTTATCAATGGAACACTAATTGGCGAACCACAAAGCCCAAATGGTGCCGGCTTTGGCATCCCAAGCAACATTAGTATTACTGCAAACACGCTGGATATTCGTGGAAGTATTACTGCAAACGCTAAAATAGGCAAGGCAAGCCGCATCTTTATCAACGCAAGCACAGTCAATATCACAGGATCAATCTCAGCAAACGGAGCAGGAATTGGAGGATCAGGCGGAAACATCAACATCACCAGCATCAGCCTTATTATCAATGGAACCTTATCTGCCACCAACAGCTCAAACGCAGCAGCACCAACAGGAAACATCACACTAGAGTTCCAGAACTTCATCAACATCACCAATGCCAGCATCAAACCGTTCCCAAACATAGCCAAAGCCAACCAATTTGGACGCATTCAGATTAACCGAGTTAATTATTCAGGCATAGAATTTGCAGACACAACACGATTCAACATCTCAAACAACAAAGCATTTGCAAACACCACACTAGAACCAAAACTTAATGCTAGCGGAACTATCATCTTAAACCTAAGCTACACAACACCACAACCAATTGTAGACTTTGAGGATGACAACATCTTCACATCATGCCCACAATCCATATGCCAAAACACCTCAAACACAGCAGGCTTATTCAAATTTGATGTTACACACTTCACAACCTACTCTGCACAGGAAACTGGCTGCGGTTCAATTTTTACTAATATAACCCTTAATCAAAATATGTCTGTGAATGGCTCGTGTTTTATTCTTAAAGCTGACAATATATTTTTTGATTGCAATGGATTTAGCATTCGCGGAAATGGCTTAGGAACACTTCTAAATATTTCTGACAATCTTAAAGACGTGACTGTTCGCAATTGCGAACTCAAAAATAGTAGCATAAGCATTTCTATTGGAAAAAACGTCAACAACAGTATTATTTCAAATGTTGTAGCAGATTCTGTTACACTAGAAAAAAATGACAATTTTCCATCATATAATAACATAATTCAACTAAGCAGAATAGACTCAATTTCAGAAGGTTCAAGATTTGATACTATATCATTAATTCATAACGTGATTAGTAAGAGTCTTAATATAACCTCTCCTGGTGGTTTTCTCATCAATAATACTATTAACTGCAGTATATTCTGTGAACTAGGCAGTCAATGGACTATTATTAACAACACACTAATAAATGGAATATTCTCAGTTAAAGGCAATGATATTATCGTGAATAATACCTTTATTGGAACCAAAGTTTCTACAGGCATAAGACAGGGAAGTACTACTGGCTTATTCCAATTTACTGATAATAACATAAGCAATATTGCAGGAGGATGCCTGAGCCTAAGTATTAATGGGCCATTAATAATTAACAACAACAGATTTACAAATTGTACAACAGGAATTGTTATTAATGCAGCACAAACTCTTGCACCAAGATTGATACACAACACTTTCTTGAATATAGACACAACAGGTATCGACCTTTTAGGCGCCATGATAGGGGCTCAAATCACAGACAATCTTTTTAGCGTTGTTGGCATTGGAGGCTACTTTCGCTCAGCACTTTCTCTTAGCGCAGCCAATAGCACGCTTTTTGAGAATAATACTATCCTTCGCTCGCCTAATTTTGTGATTTTATCTGGTGAGCTTAATAACACCATGATTCGGAGAAATATTTTGGGTAATTCAACAGACCGTGGAATTACATTTGGCTCAGGAAATATTATTGGTTTGACTATCCAGAATAATTCATTCTCGAGTTTACCAGGCACTGGAAGCGATTGCATAGAGGATTTTATCCCAGGCAATAGAAACATCAACAACACCCTAATTCAAGACAATATCTTCATTGGATGCGATAGATATGCGATTTCTTTTGGTAATAGCGGATTTAGAGAAAACACAACCATCATAGCAAACACATTTCTTAGTAATACAAATCTCTTAACTCAAACAGGAGCATATGCTCTTGATCTTAGGGGATCAAATCTTTCAAAACTATTTATTCTTGGCAACATATTTAATAATTCTAGAACTCTTATCACAGGTAATGCTAATACAATTATCCTTGCTAATAACACTATCATTAATCCTAATGAAGGAATTGTTATTTCTCATAGCCAAAATGTGGTAGTGAAGGATACGCGTATAGCCAATACTAGCATTGCTTTACAGATTGCAAACATAACCAACCTTTCAATTGATCATATCAACATCACATCATCTATGCTAGGAATCAATTTAAGTACTGGAAAAAATAATATTATCTCAGATATTACATTTGAAAACATGCACGGAACATCTTTATATTTAACAGACACACTCAACACCACAATCACTAACACCTTAGCACCACCACCTGTACTTATTGAATCATGGGCACGATCATCTATTAATTACACAGCAAAAACAAACTTTAGTCTCAAGGTACCACTACTTACCTATATCAACCTTACAATGAACCATATCTTTGTTAATTCTACCTATGCACCAGGACTTAATACAAGCGCAATACTGCGTATGAATTCTTCACAAGCACAAGGCACTATGCCAGGACGAGACGCTGATGACAATGGCATGTTTGTCGAATGCCCAAACTATATGTGCAGCCAAGTCTCAAATCTTAAAGATACTGTTATATTCAATGTAAAATCCTTTACTACCTATAGACTAGATGCAGCAACAAGATTTAGCTGCTCAGGAAGTCCACGATGCACAGAATCATGGAGTTGCACACCATTCCAACCAACAACATGCCCAACTAACAGAAAACGCACACGAACCTGTACAGATACTAATGATTGTGGAACAACAAAAAACAAACCAGAAGAGATTGAGACATGCACCTGCACAGAATCTTGGTCATGCACAAGTTTTGGAACATGCCTTAATAACATACAAACACGAATCTGCACAGACAATAATAACTGTGGAACAACATCCACAAAACCCACTCAACAACAACAATGCCTTCTAGACCTTATCATTGATAACCAAAATGTTATCCTCAACGGCACATTAGGACCATACAATAAAGTGATTCTTAGAAATAATACACTTATCCAAGTACAACAATTTTCAAATAGTACAGGTGGAACACTAACTATTATTGCAAAACACATTCTTATTGACCATACTCAAATCCAAGCAAATGGCATAGGACATACTGCAGGCACAGGACCAGGTCTTGGAAGCGATCCACCAACTAGCTTTTGTTGCGAAGGCTGTGCAGGCACAACACATGATGATAATTTCTGCAGCGGCGGAGGAGGAGCAGGACACGCAACCCAAGGTGAATCAACCCAAGCAGCACCTGGAGGAACAACCTATGGAAACCCAGACTTACCTACACTTGAACTTGGCTCAGGAGGAGGCAGGGGATCAAGCATGCAACACTGCACATTGGCAACACGTAGAAACCCTTGTAGTGGACCTATCCAAACCTTTGGAGGAGAAGGAGGATCAGGAGGAGGAGGAATCAAACTAATAGCAGACACTATTGAACTACGCTCAGCACAGATAAACGCAAATGGGGACAAAGGAAATGACTCAAGCCTAGTATCTGAAAAAAGAGCATTTGGAGGAGGAGGAGGATCAGGAGGCTCAATCTATCTTATTGGAAATGTAAGCCTTGACGCAACATCATCAATTGCAACACAAGGAGGCATTGGGGGAATAGGATGGAATGCAAGAGCAGGAGGAGGAGGATACGGACGAATCAAGATCCAGGGTATATTAAATAATAAGGGAAGCATTAGCCCGAGTTTGGTGATAACAGCATAACATCTTACTCTTTTTTAAATAAGATACCATAACCCTACCAATGGGAAGAATATGGAAGAGGATTAAGAAAAAGGCAGTAACTATCAAGTATGCACTTATTGCAACAGGAATAATAGCAAGTTTTTCGTATGGCATTCCTTCAATTTTTGATAAATACACAAACATGAGAAATTATGCAAACCTTTTTATTCAAACATTTAAAACAAGCCAATATACTGAGAATTATGATACCTTTTTTGCACATCATATTACTAAAGTTAAGTCAAAATCATTGTTCGATACCATATCAAACGAAAAATATGAAAATACACTTTCTAAATTTACACCATTAAATATCACACCATTATTCTCTTGTGCAAAGTTTGAAGAAGTTCTTAAAGTTTCAAGCAAAGGAAGTTATATACTAAGCTATGATTCCCATAAAAAGAGGAATATTCTTTATGATCTTAATAATAACAAAAGAATCACTATTGGTGGATCTAGCATCTTTTTCAACACATCCTTTTCTCCAGATCAGTCTATACTGTTCATATATGGTTATCCTGATTCTGCTCATGGTACATTTCTTAATACTAACAACTTCGCAACACAAACATTTCCAAACCCAGTTAATTCAATATGGAAAAATCAGCATGAGATGATTAGTAGCTATATTGAAGGTAATATATCAACAATTACCCTAAGAACATTTGAATATGCTAAGAATCTTTGCAAGGTGAGAGGAAGTCTTGGAATGATAGCTTCAACACCTAAAGGAATTTTTTTTGAGTCATGGGACCAAAGAAATTCGACAGAGTTCTTTAACGGTGCTTTATACAAAATTGAAAAAGATACTCCTGTAAAAATAAGAGACCTTCCAGAACCACTCACGCCATCTACGTGTTCTCCTGATGGAAATAGATATGCTCGTTATACCAGACTAAATCAGATCGAGCTGTTTGATCTTAACTCAAAAAAACTTGAGCACATCATTATATATGAACCGCATAAAAGAAGTACTCGTTTGCGCGAACTTGAAATGGCCAAATCAGTCAATTTTCCTATTATCTCTTTTTCACCAGACTCAAAAACAATCTGTTTTCAGGAAGGAATCATTGAGGTGGATACAGAAGACGCAAATGTATCTGTAATCCTAGAAAATAAACATATACGTCGAATTTCTCAGCCAAACCATAAAGAATACTTTCAATCATGGATATCTCCTAATCAGATAGCTGCAATCTGTATGCAAGATGATAAATACAAAGGTATAGCATCTATAAATATACACACGCGACAACATAGCATTATTAATTATACTAATCTTGATTATCCATTCAACAACCTAGATCTTATCTCAATTCTATTTGGGGTGTACCTCTGTACTTTGGGATGGATAGGTTTTCAGAGATTTCCACATGATCAGAGAGAATCTCTTCGTTGTAATACTTTAACTAGAATATGTTCAACACCTTTAGATATATTGGCTGAATATCCATTTATTACTTCTATTGTAGCATCTTCCTATTTTTTTTATTCAAACTTACCATATAAAATTGATTACACAATACAGTCTTTGTTAAATTTCTCTGATCTAAGGATAGCACCTCTTCTCTTCACACCATGTATAGGATACCTGACTTATTATTTAGTTAATATAGCGGGAGTATTTCGTAAGCCAAAACTCTATTCAATGTCTACATTATTTTTATCACATCAACAGGTCATGGCGTTGCCAAACCTCTCAAAAATTATAGCAGAAGATGATATGGTTATGGAATTTCCAATTGTGAGAAATTTTAGACAAGCGCTTCTATCTTTTTATTCAGGCCAATTTGGGAATGCATTTACTCTTTATGAACAGGCTAGTATCTCAACCAAATTTAATTCCTTAGCTATTTCTTTTTATTCGCAGAGAATTTGGCAAAAGCAGTATCAAGCTACTCAAGCATATATTAATGAACATCCATCTGACATCGGCGCACTTTTATCAACAGAGGTTCTTGCTTTACAACTAGGAAAAAACCAAGAAGCACTTGACCTAGCATCTCGATGTATAGATACCATCCCTCTTAAAACAGAGGTATACCTACTTCAAGGAAGAATACTCAAAGATGCCAATCCACAAAAAAGCCTTGAATATCTGCTGAATGCAGCATCACTTATTATGACTGATACCAAACTCCAAAGAGATTCGCTTGGGGAACATGGACATCCTGTTTTTGTATATACAGGACGCGAGTATATCAATCGCGCATTTGCATTTAAAACACATGATTCTGATGTTCTGGCTAAGCAGGAATACAAGAACACACTGGCATATTATGAGGATGATTATGATGAAAAATATCATGTTGTAGAACCTATCGGAGTCTTGCAGCATAATGAAAAACAAATTTTAGTAACAACCTATATACCAGGAGAAACTTTGTATGAAAGAATCAAATCAAGAACAATTAAACAAGATGAATACCTTACTGCTGCACGTTTTATAGCCCAACTCCACAAAATCAAGATACCATCTACACCAAGACCTATTAATTTATCATTGGAGAAAAGAATAAGTGACATTAATGTTCCACACAACATAAAGAAACAGGCTCTTACCTTGATGAATGAACTCAAACCATATCTTGAAACTGTACCTCAAGCTCCAAATCAAGATGCTCACCCAGATAATTTTATCCTTCAAAATAATAAGATATACTCTCTTGACAAGGGAAGTGCACATGAAACACTTCCAGTGACTTGTGATATTGCAAGCCTTATCCTTTTTGACTCAAAGCTTTCTTCACAAGATATTCTAACCATAGGCAGGTGTTACTATGATTCATCACGACTTGCTAAAAAAATAACATTCCCAGTATATACAAAAAGCTTGATTGCAGCAGTATACTATCGATCACTCTACATGTCTGGACTATGGAGCAGCCGTGTTATCCACCAATCACTTCGAAAAGATATTCTTGAAAACGCAGGAAAGATTATCACAACACTTAATAGAGATAAAGATCCGACTATAGAATGCGCAGCCCAGATATTAAATACTCTTATCTCACATCTTTAACCATAGGTTCGAATAGAAGCAAGACATGAACAAAGATCCCCAATTCTTGTAATAACCTGCTGAGTATGATGTGCAAGATCCCTACTAAATCCATGTTGCGAATGCAACAGGTTTTGGACAGTGTGTTGCAGAGCAGCACGCTTATCTGCAACATCATTCACACTATTAAGATCACCTTGATAAAAACAGTTATAGAATAACCTCAATAGACTTGCTGTATCATTCATAGCCTGCACTATCTGACTTTGCACAATAGGCTTTTTAGGAATCTTATGAATCATATGCTTGTATTCATCAGCGATTTTTTCCATATTCCATAATAATGTATGATACATCATTGGATAAGCTGCACCTGCTTCTCCTCTGTGAATAAGACGTATACAAAAATTAGTAAGCTGATTATTTGTTTTTTCCAGATATTCAAGACTTGTCAGCTCTTCCCAATCCTTGCGCTGCAGAGCATCAGCAAATCCTTCTGTAAGAGAAAGGGTTACAAGCAGCGATCTTCTAAACACAACATCAAATTGGTCATCTGCATCACGAGAGATCTGACGAATAACTAATGACTTATCTTTTTGCGAAATCAAGGCAAAACCAAGAAAGGTGTCTCGAATCAAATCCTGAACTATCTGTACTGTAAATGGGTTGGCATATTGGATTTCGATCTCATCAACACCTTGTTTATGTAATCCTGATAAAGCCCATCGCAGCGTTCTCTCAGTAAGACCTGTTGCATCTACTACTCGTCTCTTTATCTCTTGTTGTGCGCCTGTACTAATAACAAGAGAACCTGCACTTTCTTCCACACGTAACTCATCCCCTTTTTTAATTCCTTTTTGTTTAATCCATGAGGATGGCAAAGAGATAACAATAGTATTTTTTGCTAATTGAATAGCTCGTCTTTGCATCTTTAATCACCTATTTTCTAAGTATATAATAATATTGGTTATATATAACTATAAGCTATCTTATAAGATATACTGAAAAAGTATAAGGTATCTGAGCACATTCTATTCTTACCAACAACGAGGTGAATACCATGAACAAAAAAGACACGATGATCTTATGCCATTTACGCAACAATGCACGTATGCAATTAACCCAGATGAGCAAAAAAACAGGTATACCAGTTTCTACCCTCTATGAAAGACTACTCAAAGCGCGCTTTATCAAAAAATATACTATCATCGCTGATTTTGGCATGCTAGGATTTGCAACAAAGGCATACGTCCTAATCAGCGTCCATAAAAACCAAAAAGATGCACTACGCCAACACCTACTCCATCACCCCAACATTAATTCATTATGGAGAATAAACAACGGATTTGACTTTCTCTTTGAAGGCATATATACTAATGTAGGCGAGGTTGAACACTTCTTTGACCAACTTGAAACACAGTTTAGCATCAAACAAAAGATTACACACTATGTAATCGAAGATATTAAAGAGCAAGACTTTATGAGCAATCCACAATATGCAGAATGGGTGCAAGATAGAAATCCTGAGTAAAAATTCGCTTAAAACGAATTTTTAAATGCCAATCTTTATATAAGAGTTAGGATACTGTTAAAATTCATGAAAAAGGCACAGGAGCTTTCTGTAACAGTCATTGTTGTTGCTGCAATAGCACTTATTGTACTTGTAGTCCTTGTGGCTATCTTTACTGGCAGACTTGGCAAGTTTGGCATTGGAGTAAGCAAGGTTGAACAAAATACATGCAATTCAAACTGCGAAAATCGTGGTTATGCCTCAGGTACAGTTCAGACAACAACTTGCTCAAGCGAAACTCCTGAGATTACAGCCTTTATAAGCGATGTACCTGAAGGATCCCATTGCTGCTGCAAACTAAGGTCGTAAGAATTAAATAGCCTGTTTTTATTGTCTATGTATGTTAAAACGTGGAATGACTGAATCTACACTATTTTACCTTATCATGGCAATTCTGGTTATCATCTTCTTACTGTTGATTTGGAACATCATTAAAACCAAAACACTTACAACAGGTGTATTATGAAGAAAGCGCAATCCGTTCAAATCACATTTCTTAATTTTATTGTTCCCCTTATTATTATCCTTGCTTTAGTTGTCATGGTCCAAAAATACACCCAGTCCCACGAAGAGATTAGTAGAGATGCACGATGCAAATTGAGTATAGGACTTAAGACTGAATATCTTAACAAAATTAGTACAGCAGCAGGAAAAGCAGGAAAACTAGTATTATCAAACCCAGGAATTAACTGCGAAGCACATGTTGAAACCCTTATAGGAGATGATAGCCTTAATATTAAATCTAGGATTGCAGAACATCTTAGGGAATGCTGGTATAAAACAAATGGCAATAACAACAAGATAGGATATCAAACACAAGGCATTGGCACAGGCACATTCTGCATTCTCTGCTCACGCATTACAACAAGCACCACACTACCAAGCATACAACTAAAACAATACCTGCGCAGCACAACACCACCTAATCACAAACAAACATATACCCAAATCCTCTCCACAACATGGGGAACTGAGGCACTATACCACCTTTTTATTAATCCACAACAACAAGAAACACTTCCATTTCCAAACGAGAACCCTGCACCAGATCTAGTAACTATTAATAAAGAAACCTCATATGATATAATTGCAATCAATAGACTGCAAGAGAAATTTGAATCACATCTAGTATTTCTACCAACTACTAAAATACCACTACTTGCTTGCACAGAGTTTCATCAACAACTACCAGACCAAAAAACACCAGAGCCATTAGCATGAAACGTGCAAATATCATCAATGAGACAACACTTGGAATCATCATCTTAATTATCACATTATTTCTTGCTATTTACTATTGGTCCCAACTTTTCTCAACAGTTGAATCTGGCATTCCAACAGAGATCTGCCGGGATAGCATCTACAAAGCAGCCCTGCTACACACCAAATCCTTTGATTTTGGCAGTGCAATTACTTGTGATACTGAAAATCTGTATATTAATGATATACAATCTGAAGAAGCCCAGCACAAAACACGATATGACATTGCTCAAACTATGACATCATGCTGGAGTAGATTTGGCCAAGGCAAACTAGAACTTTTTGCAGGAAGTGGCATCTATTGCGGAATTTGTTCCTATATCGAATTTAAGGATAAAACAACACCACTTACTGGACTAAATACCTATCTTCTCACCACCAAAATGCCAAACAACAAACACACCTATGCAGAATACCTTAGTGGATATACAACTTTTACAAGTCAGCAACTTGATAAGATTGAGGAAAACAGAAAACAACTACCTGATATGATAGACCCTGCAGTACAGGATCTCTATGCCACAATCATTGTCTATGCAAAAGGCCGTGGCGAGATGACTCAAATATTTATGACAAATCTTGAAGCAGCAGCACCAGGAGCAGCAGGCATGGTTGCAGGATATGGCATGATCAAGGCAGGCATCCTTATAATGAGTGTCATCCCAATTATAGGTACAACAACAGGACTCACCATTGCCACAGCAGGAGGAATCCTAGCCACAGGAAGCACAGCATATGCAGCTGTATTAGCCTATCTAAAAAACACCCCATACCAATGGTATGCATCAACATGGTTTGTACCACTTACCAAACAAAAACTTGAACAATTAGGCTGCACAGAACTTGGTATCTCACGTCAAAAATAAAAAATCCCAACCTGGACAGAGCCCAGGGGTATTTTTTAATCTCAAATAGGTAAATATATCCGATGCAGAGCATCGTGGTATGAACCCATTTGAGAAATAAAAAAATGGGCGCTCCCATTTTTTCATATGCCTTGCTTTATCGACAGAGAAGACTTCCTGAGAAGAATGTTTAATAAACATTATAAACAGACACCATAATTGGATTCAATACTATGATCCCTAACAAACGCGGAGACTTTCTTACTGACAATATGATGTACATTATCCTCATGCTTGTAATGCTTCTTGTTATTCTTGCTATACTCTCTTATCAACAAGGCGGTTTTCAAAAAATATTTAGCAACATGCGGTGGTTTTTTTGAAACAAGGCTTTTTAGTAACTGATTACATTGGATATCTTGTGCTTGGACTACTTGCACTTCTTCTTATTATAATTATCTTTGGAAATAGAATCTATGAATATGGCAAAACAGCAACAGACCTTATCATACCAATTATTATAATTATTAAACCACATTATATTCTTCGCGAAATATTTTCGAAGCCTTAAAATACCACCACAATTCCCTAATCTCTATGCGTAAAGCCCAAGAACTCGCACTCTCAACAATTGTAGTCGCTGTCCTGGTTCTACTTATTTTGTTAGTTATTGGTATTATCCTCACAAGACAAACTGGCAAATTCTCAACAGGATTATCTGGATGCGAAGAAAAAGGAGGAGAATGTCAGGATTCTGAACAAATCAAGAATTGTCAACTTAAAGCTATATCCTACTCGTGTTCAGATGTGGACTCAAAAAAGAGAACCTGCTGTCTTGATAAGATATGATGCTATACAAGAAAGGACAAGGACTCTCAATTGAGACTATTGCAATTTTTGTTCTTAGCATGCTTGTTGTGATTGTTCTTTTTCATATTTTTACAAAACCTTCGAACACAATTTCAACCCAACTTTCTGTATTTGATTCAGGAAAGAGATATACATCCTGCGTAATTCAAGGAGGTTTAACTCAGACTAATGGTTTTTGTGCAATTAGCAATCTAGATAAAGATGGTGACTGTGCACCAGATAGCTGTGACTTTTGTATTTTTCCACAACTTGGAGGAGGCAAGACAGGGATTGCTCTTGAACAAGCAAGAGGATCAAATCAATGTGATAAAGATGAAGATGGCATGCCTGATGCATGTGATCTTAACCCAACAGAACGTACTAAAAACAAGTGTACTGTAGAAGTAGAGAAGGGCAAATGCATAAGCCCTTCAAAGATGTTTATAGATAATCCAATACCATGCACAAAAAAACCATTTACACTAGTATCTGTATTTGCATAAGATACTTATTAAGCCCATATCAGTTGCAGAGGCGCTGCATTATCATTCATAAAGATACTTGCAGGCTAACGGAATAATCAAAACTACATTACATTCAATCTTTTCGTAAACTCTGGCCATTTCGTTGACATGCCCAAGTCCGATAACGTGAATATGGTCTTTTTTTATTATTTTCCTGCTCTTGAAGAGTTGGTTGGCTATACTGAACCCTTCTAGTACAGCTTGTTCTGACCTTTGTTTATTTAATCGACTAGTTTCTTGCGAAATTTCCTGCATTCTCTTTTGCGATCTTTTATCTAATTCCCCTTTTCTAGCAAAGTCTAAGAATTCGCGGTCTAAACTAAACCCTTTAGTAAGAAGGGAAGCATCATTAATTCCATAAACCATAACACCAGGATTGTTTTGGGAAAAAAACTGATAGGATAGAGTCAGCGGATTAAGTTTGAATACCTTAGTTAGGTAATTAATTTGTGTGAGATCATAGAGGTGTTCTTGTTTTTCTAATAAAAAAATCTTTCTTTGATCTGGGGTTATGTTGGCAAATGGATCATATACCCCTGGCGGAAGCCCTTCACCTATAATAAGACGTATATGATTAAGACTGACAAGAATCTCAAGGGTTTTGTAGATTTGTGCCTGGACTTGTGCAAGATGAGATTCGATGTAGGGAATTTCTTTTCCTTCCAAACTCAACCCTTTTTGGAAATGTTCTTGGGCAATAATATAAACTGTGGTGGGCTGATATAGCTTTGGGACATGTTGAAGCTGCCATATCTTGGCATGTGGCAAAATCCTTGCTTCAAGAGACCTAGAAGAAGAGATAAGCGGAGTTTTTGCTGAAGGAATGTAAGGGGATTCTGCCAGAAGTGGTGATAAGCTGAGCAGTCCAGTGAGACTAAGAGTTAATGTTTTGTTCATAGTATTCAGGATATTTCTAAGATTTAAAAAGTTGTATATCCCAAGAAGATACCTATAAAGAAGGGTCTTTATCTCGTAACCAAAAACGTACTTGTTTAACTCCTCTTTGAAGGCAGGAGCGCTGGCTTATTTTTGCTTGCGCAAAAATGGGACGTCGCTCGCACTTCATATCACTATGCTAAGAAATCCTCCTCCATGGAACCTCGTCGGATTTGCGCATTACATTAAAACAGTGCTCGCATCTTGACACAATCGAAGCCTTCGGCTTCGCTGTGCACAAGGTCGAAATGCGACCTTGTTGCGTCCCACGCCAGCGCTCCTGCCATGCCTGTGGAGCTAAACAAGTACACCAAAAATACTATAAAAAAGCCAGTGACACATTTTGACCAACACCATTTAGAAGGAATCATTTATATACCATTTTTCTGAAGAAGAATACTATGAAATTGAGAAGAAAAAACTCTTTAGGTATAATCGAAATAAATATAGAAATGCTTGTGCTAGTCCTAATCTTTTTTATATTTAGTAAGGTTGTCTTCTTTGCTGGAGACGTGGCTACTATCTTAACAGCACCACCACACCAAACATCACTTGAGAACCTTAGAAGCCTTAGCACTGCAGTTACACAACTTCTTAACAATAAAAACAAGGTAGCTACAACAACAATGCCATATTTTATTGATCCTGAACTAACCCTTGTAGGATTTGGCAAAACTACAGCATTTGTTCGAGGAAATTGTAGAAAAACATTGTATATCAATAGACCAAAGACTTGCCAGGAAGGTATAAGCTGTCTTTGTATTGTTGATGTACACAAGCGTGACCAACCTGCTCAATGTGTTTTATTAAAGAATATAACAATTATCTGGTCACCAGCATATCGCTTAACAGGTTTTAGCACCATAGAACTCAAACCAGAAGAGCAGTATCTTGACAATTTTAGAGGTATTGCTGATGATAGCCTTACTCAATTTTATGTTCCTGAGTATCTTCCTAGACCAGCTGACACCATACTCATGGGACAGTGCACAACAGTTTCTACAGTAGGACACTCAAGAATAACAAATGAAAAAACAACACCTGTTTGGAACACACGCAACGTATACATAGAAAAAGTTATTATCAAAGACAAAACATATATCATGATTGGAGCTGCACGCGAAGAAGAATCCAAACGCGCAGACTATCTTCGAATCAAATATCAGATTGAACCAGCTGATTTTGAAAATCTCTTAGTACGCAAAAAGTATGAACAACTCTTTACAGATGCACACCAATTCTGGAAAATTCGATCTGATGAACCTGAAACAGTTTCATCAGTGTACACTATTGCTGCACAAGCTCTTCTTGATTTTAGCCAATCACCACCAATTGTCATCACAACCCTTTATCCAAAACTCAAACTCTCCACAATACAACAAGAAGATATGAAAAATCCACAACCAATTCTTCTTGCTGATGCAGTCGAACTCCTGATTAAAGCAGCTCAATCACCTAATATTGAATCACAGATTCAAGCATTACAAATTGCCATGGATAACATCAAAAAATTACAACAATCACAAAACCTTGCAGAACAACAACGAGTCAAAAAATTAATACAAACTATACATGAACAAGTTCGTGCTCTTCCAACATCAGAAGAAGCTGATTATCTACGCGCAAGTCTTGCATTTGATACTGAAAAATGGGCTATGGCTACAGAAAAACTAATACACTATATCAACATATATCCTTCTAGTACTCAGCTTAACTATGCAAGGTTTCAGCTTGGATATGCATTTGGACAACAAAATAAACCACGCGAATCTCTTAGAGAATATTCTACTCTTATTAACAAACAACCTAGTTTTGATCTTAGTATAGGAGATAAACGCATTACATTACAGGAAGCTATTACTATACTTTGCGAAAAAAATAAGACAGACATAGAACTGCAAAACAGCTGCAAAGGGATCATAAAAACATGAACAAACGCGGACAAAGCGAACTCTTTGACATCACCATGGTTCTTTTTGAAATTGTTCTTGCCATTACTATCGGCGCAGCACTCTTTGGATTTTTTATCAAACCATTAAATGAAAGCACCTACTTTGACAAATTAGCCATCACTACAGACATGGGACTTCTCATGACTATAATAAACACTATACCATCTAATATTGCCTACTACTACAATCCAATTAGCCTTAACAGATTCTGGTACCAGCTAGGTTCAGATATTCACACAACTGAAGTAATCTCTACTCCGACTGGAGAACAACATGTTGGAGATATGCGTTCCTCATATGCTTCTTCCTCACTCTACAATCTGAATACAGGCATCTTATCTAAACCACAGAGTATTTTTTTTCTCAAAAATGGAAAAAGCATTACAATCACACCAACTAAGGATTTTGCAACACAACCATTACTTGCAAAACAACGTTGTCCTATCTATCAGCCTACTGCTGCTATCATTGATCCAGGACACGGAGGACTTTCTGATGGTCTCAACAAAATTGATACTGGAGAAGTACAAGGTCCTAGTAATGAAGCAGAGATCACAAGAAAAATAGTGTCACTTGGCAAATTCGGCAATTTTCCAACAACACGAGATACAACCACTGACCAGTACATTTCTCCAGCTGCACGGATTGCCACAATACAACAAGCTAAACTACCACTTATCAGCATCCATACAGGAAGTATTTCATATAGTGCAGTGATTTATATCGATGCAACAAGTAGCAAGGCATCTGAAAGTGCAGCACTTGCATGCAATATCATTAATAGCCTTAGTGATATTGAAGGACTTGCTCACACAGCGATTGTTCCTATTGATCCATCACATCTTGAGCTTTATGATACTAGACATATTCTTGAAGCAACACCTGTAGGTGTTTATATTGAACTTGGAAGTATGGATACACCAATACAAACAACGTATTTACAACAACACGCTGCAGCATTTGGTACAGCTATTAGACATGCAACTGAGGCATTACAATGAGCAAAGGAACCTTATCAAGCTGGACTATTGGATGGATTTGGAGCTTTATCTATCTTATTGCAGTGATTACAGGAATCACAACAATTATTATGTATAACACCATAGCAGAGGTAGATACAACCCATGCCCAGATGCAACTACTCACTGCCAGAATTCTAACTGATCCAGCATTAATCTATATTGATCCAATTACAAACAGACCAAGCATGGGAGTTATCGATGCTGAAAAACTTGGCTTAAGAAATCTTGAAGAAGAATTACTCAACCATATTCGTTACTCAAAACCAGAGAGTATAGCAGCAGAAATAACCATTGAAAATCACGTGTTTTATTACAATAAAGACTGGTTTAGACGATATATTGAACAAATCAGCATACCAGGACCTGGAGGTATTCACTATAATATAACCACTGTTCCTGTTATTATACGAGACAGAACTGATCGAATAGCAGATGCAACCATTAAAGTGGTGAAACCAGCATGAAAATACGCTCTAGATTATTTTTTAGTAATATCAACAATTCCAGAGGATTTATCAGCAGATGGTTTTTGGACTACGCAGCAATTATTGCTACAGCAATAGTCTTTATAGGATTTATGATCCTTTTTGCAGCAAGTGGACTATGGATTGCTACACCAACCACCCTAAGCTCAAGTATAGACGACTGGACAAACCATTACATACTTATGGTCTATCTACAAACCCCATTACCTGCAACCTTACCAGATCTTGTAAGAAAACAATCAAATTCTGCAGCAGATCTGCTTATATCTCATCCAGAACTATGGCAAGAAAAAACCTATGCCCAATTTATTGAGTATCTTTCTGTATTTGGTGACGAAGCAACTAAAGAATTTCTTTTTGTACCAGTCACTAAAGCGCTTTTTATACAATCAGACTATACAAGCATTAGTGTTGATTATCCTCCTTTTGAATCACAAGGAGATGATCTTTATGTTACATTACCTAGATTACAAGGACCAAGTAGCGGTTCTGCTGCAATCTCCAACATCTTTTTACCATTACCAATAGGCCAGGCAAGAATAACTCTTCAACGCCATTTACAAGAGGTAGAACTCTCATGAAAAAAGCATTTCTTTTTACTATAACCATCTTCTTTATCACTACAGTTCTCCTAATCCAAGCCTATATCATACTATCAGAAAAACAAAGCATTGTCCAAGGAATACAATCAACATTAAACTCTGAACTTGATAAAACCCCTAGACCACATCTTGGAAATCACCCTATCTTCGCAGCACAAGCACAACTCGATGATGCAATGTTCTATATTGACCAAGCAGCACTCCAAGTTACATGGGAAACAGTATTTGATCTAGCAAAAGCAGGAGGAACAACACGATGTGGAAGAATACAAGGCGTTGCACTCCTTAACACACAAGAGAATGACATCCTTACATGCGTTGTACCAGTACATGAACAGTATTCACAACTTATACGCACTAAACTTAACAAAATTCTTAACAACTACCCAACTCCACTTCCAACAATAGACCATATTAGTGTAGTATCCTCTGATAAACTTCACGTCTATGGAAGCAGCGGCACACAACTTACTATGCGTTTTGATTCCAACAAACACCGCATCAGTGACAAACCCAGATTTCATATCAGTATTCCTTACAACCTTGATGACTACAAGAGTATTTACCAAGGTCTTAATACATTAATTACTGATTGTAAACAAACAGACCTAGAATCATGCATCACAACCAAAATAAAAATATTCTCAACTCCAGATCTTCTATGGTCAATAGGTCCATGCAATACTTCACCACTTAAACAAGAACGTACTGTAGCATTCTGTGCTAAAACAACAAAAAAATACACCCACTACACAAACGGCAAACTCAGTTATGATCCTATAACCTATTCATTTGCAGTTTACATTCCAAGCTCAACACCACTACGCATCAAAAGCTTTTCTGTCAATTATCTTCCTATCTCAAACAAGCCAACAGATAACGCAGTACTTGCAATCAAAGAAGGAGATAAACTAGATTATACTGCACATATTACTTCACCAACTACACAAGATCTAAACATTGCGTTCTGTGCAGGAGAGATTTGCGAAGTTGCTGATAATATTAAGAAAGAAAACGAACAAGATGAATATTTGATTACTGGCACCATGAACTCTCCTCAACCACCTTACGAAATAAAACTTCGTGCCACATTACAGGATAAATCAGTGCAGAATACAGGGAGTATCAAATCTATTAAGATAACCTCTTATCCAATACCATAACCAATTGGTTTAGGACATGAAGCACCTACACTTTCATCCACAACACAACCTCCTGAACAGAATCGCAACACTGAACCTTCTGCAGGATCCAAACAATCCTGCACAAGTATATTTACACCAGCACAATGATATCTCTGCACACCAGAAAGACAAGTATTAGATAATTCGCGTTGCTGTGTTCTTAGGGTCTCTTGATGCAGTGGCATTGCAACAGCTTCAGCACCAGTTATAGTATGATAAGAACTTGCAGCAATACTAATTACCAAACTAAGAAGCACAAAACTTACCAAACCTGTTAGGATCTCAGATACATGCATCTTTTCTGCCCTGTAGTGCCATTATATAAACCTACCTTGACTTTTTTACACCAACACGTTTACAGTAATCCTTAACAATACATCTAGAACACCATGGAGAAAGAGGAAGACAGGTTGTTTTCCCATGCCACACTAATGTATCATTTACTTGCTGCCAGAGCTCTCTTGGTACAAGCTTCTGAAGCTTTTGCTCTGTTGCTTGAGGATTTTTTGTCCTTACCCAACCAAGACGATTAGAGATCCTATGCACATGCGTGTCCACAGGAATTGCATCCTTACCAAATGCATACACCAACACACAATTTGCCACTTTTCTTCCAACACCAGGACATACCAATAACTGTTCCATTGTGCTAGGAACTATATCTTTATAGGTACTATGAATTAATTGAGCAGTTGCAATACAATACCTTGTTTTTGCATTAAAAAAACCAATAGGATGAATAATATGTGCAACATCCTTTGGATCAGCAGATGCAAGAGAAGCAGCATCAGGATATTGCTTAAACAATGCCTTTGCAACAGGCTCTGTCACCTCATCCTTTACTCGAGCACTAAGAATCGTTGCAATAAGCATCTGAAATGGCGTATACCTCTGAGTGCTAAGATTACCAAGCATAGTAGCATGAGGCTCCTTTATTAAACACATCAACACTTTTTTAACAACATTTACCAAAGGCATATCTTTTAGGATATACTGTGGATAGAAATATCTATCGAAGCTCTTAAATAGAACCACCATATTTCAAGTATTGGTGGTAGCATGCTTAATATCCCTGCTGATGTTGTAATTACCAAAATTAAGGAACAAAAAGGACTTTCTGATAGTGAAATAGATATGCGCATAAAAACAAAACTTGACCAACTTGCAGGACTTATATCACGTGAAGGAGCAGCACACATACTTGCTAATGAACTAGGTGTCAATATTTTCCCAAAAACAGGAGGCAGATGCAAAATATCAGAGATTGTTAGCGGCATGCGCGATGTTGAAATTGTTGGCAAGGTTACAGCAGTCTATGAAATCAGAGAATTTTCAAGAGCAGAATCCTCAGGAAAGGTTGGAAACTTTATGCTAGGTGATGAGACAGGAACCATCCGCATTGTGTGCTGGGGAAACAAAGCAGACATCCTAACCCAACTCAAAGAAGGAATGATTATCAAAATTGGATCAGCTTATGTTAGAGAAAATCAAGGCAGGATCGAACTTCACTGCAATGATAGAACCCAAGTATTACCAAACCCACTAGGAGAAAGTGTTGGCGAGGTTAAGATTAACACACGGGAATTGGCTATGCGCAAACAGATTTGCGAGTTCCAAGAAACTGATACTAATATAGAACTCCTAGGTACTATTATCCAAGTCTTTGACCCAAGATTTTTTGAGATTTGTGCTAAATGCCAGAAAAGGCCAAAACAAATTGAAGGCACACTTACTTGTCCAGATCATCCAGGTCCATTAACAGTTGACTATTCCTATGTCACTAACACAATTGTAGATGATGGCACAGGAAAGATTCGCGTTGTTTTCTTCCGCAACCAAGCACAAAAACTTGCTGAGAAAAATCACGAATCATTTTTACAATACCGCGAAGATCCAGGATCATTTGAAGAAATAAAAACAAATCGTTTAGGCGATATTATCAAAATCACTGGCAGGGTTCAACGCAACACCATGACTGCAGAACTTGAACTTGTCTCACAATTAGTCTTTTTAAATCCAAATCTTGAGGAAGAGATGCGGAAAGAAGTATAGGCATTTTCCATGCTTGGAAGAACACATCTTGCCATTGGACTACTCACAGCATCTGTGATTGAACCTTACATGTTTGTTATGAACAAATCTATATACTATCTCCTTGTTGGAATTGGAAGCATCCTCCCAGACATCGACCATAAAGGATCAACAATTAATAGAATACTCCCACTTACTCATTATGCAGCAAACTGGATCACACATCGAGGCATATTTCATACCATATTCATGCCAATCTTATTTTGGCTTATACTTTGGAATCTTACCCTACATTTTTATGGATGGTGGCTTCTTATTGGCTATCTTACACATCTTGTAGCAGATTCATTCACCAAACTTGGAGTGAACTGGCTATACCCTCTTAGCAAGCAGAAACTTTGCGGTTTTATGGAAACTGGTACCTGGATAGAGACTGTGCTTTTCTTAAGTATCTGTATTCTTTTTTTCATATACTGGCTATAACACTTATACCAGCACACTTTCCACACTCGACATCACTGCCGACGCTATATAAATAAGGATATCTTAGATCAGTATAGAACATTGATTCAAACAAGGTGTGAAAAAAACACCTTGCACGTGTCAGTGTCCTCCCGAAATCCCTAAGGGATTTTGTTGAAACAAAATGCGACAAGCAATGGAGGATATAACCATGGACAAACACCAACCAACAAAAAAGTTCCGTGCAGGAGCTATTTGTGCAACTATCTGGGAAAATAAACAACACAAAGAAGGCAACGAATACATTATACCCAGTGTTTCATTAGACCGCAGATATACTGACAAAAGTGGCGCATGGCAAAGCACTAACTCACTTCGTGTTGGAGATCTACCAAAAGCAGCACTAGTGCTTAGTAAAGCATATGAATACATTACACTAAAAGACGACCACGACCCTCTTTTGAATGTAGCAACCAATCTCAATAATTATAAACACAACGGTGATACACTATGAAAAAGAACCAACAAGAAACAATCCTTATGGAACCAATTGAAGAACAACCAGAGATTCAGGACTCCCAAGATATCCCCCAAGCCTTAGCAACTAAACTCAAACCTTCTGAAAGTATTAAAGGAAAAACTGTTCGTGACCTACCTGGTGTTGGTCCTGCAACTGCTGAAAAACTTGAAACTGTGGGATTTAGTGATTTGATGACAATTGCAGTTGCTACACCTGGAGAAATTATTGATGCCACTGGCATGGGAGAGGCTATGGCAAAAAAATTGATTGCTGTTGCAAGAAGCTCACTTGACATGGGATTTGAGAGTGGCGAAGACCTACTCCAACGAAGATCACGGGTAATCAAACTTACCAGTGGTATTAAAGCATTTGACGATCTACTAGGCGGCGGATTTGAAACAGGATCAATTGTCGAATGCTTTGGAACCTATGGAAGCTCCAAAACACAAATCGCACACCAACTAGCAATCAATTGCCAACTTCCAAACACAAAAGGAGGTGCAGAAGGTGTTGTTGTCTATATTGACACTGAAAACACATTTAGACCAGAACGCATCACTCAAATGGCACAGGGAAAAGGACTTGATCCAACAACAGTTCTTAAGAATATCAAAGTAGCCCGTGCCTACAACTCTGACCACCAAATGCTGCTTGCAGAAAAAGTTGAGGATCTTATTAAAAAAGACGGCCTTAATATTAAACTTGTTATTGTTGACTCACTTACTGCACATTTTAGAGCAGAATTTATCGGAAGAGGAACCCTTGCTGAACGCCAACAAAAACTCAATAAACACATGCACGTTCTTAGCAAACTTGCTGACGTCCATAATCTGTGTGTTTACGTCACCAATCAAGTCATGACAAAACCTGACCAATTCTTTGGCGACCCTACAGAAGCTATTGGCGGTAATATTGTAGGCCATAACAGCACATTTCGCATATACCTACGCAAAGGCAGAAAAGGAAGCAGAGTAGCAAAACTTGTAGATGCACCAAACCTGCCAGATGGAGAATGTGCATTCATGGTAGAGATGGATGGACTCAAAGATATATAACATAAGAAAATCATTTTAAAAAAACGCTTAAGTCGGCCAGAGGTCGACATTAAGCGTTTTTGTACCAAATGTTTAGGCTTGACTAGAAGCAAAGACGAAAAAATGGGTTCAAAAGGGGAGCTCCGCTTTTTTCATTTTTACTAAGAAAAAGAGCGTACCTAAAACATCTAGATTTATAAAGCACTGGCTGTTTTTTATAGTGTTCATTGCCAGGCTGATCTAAGAGAAGCTTCTGGAGTTAAGATATACTACAGGTGAATATACATATGTACGGAAATTATGGAGACAGACAGAGAGGAGATAGAGAAGAAAGAGGAGGATATGGTGGCGGCGGAGGCTTTAGATCCAGAGGATTTGGAGACGGAGGCTTTACAGCACCAGTCAAAGTTGGTGAAGAGTTAGAGGTCACTATTGAGGCAGTAGGAGAAAAAGGAGACGGAATTGCCAAAAAAAATGGCTTTGTACTCTTTATTCCTGGTGTTAAACAAGGGCAGACAGTACGGATTCGAGTCACAAAAGTACTCAGAAAAGTAGGGTTTGCAGAAGTTGTGAATGGATCACCTGTTGCAGCACCAGAACAAACAGACGAGCCATATCAAGAGTCATCTGACACTGAAAATTTTTAGGTTCTTTTTTCTTATTTTTTTTAAATTGACCTAAACCGCATTAATGTTACATTTGTACCTGGCTGATGGTACTATGTATCC